>NZ_JAKFZO010000069.1:0-358 GCF_021654175.1 Pseudoalteromonas sp. MMG024 | reverse complement strand
AATGATTGAGAACAACAATAATTGATTATGGGTCTGTAGCTCAGCTGGTTAGAGCGCACGCCTGATAAGCGTGAGGTCGGTAGTTCAAGTCTACTCAGACCCACCACTTTCTCCTCCCAGATTAAGTGGCTTACATAATCAACTTATATAGTGGGGCTATAGCTCAGCTGGGAGAGCGCCTGCCTTGCACGCAGGAGGTCAGCAGTTCGATCCTGCTTAGCTCCACCACTTTCTCTCTTCTCAAACCTAAATAAACTAACATTTCAGTATGTTTAGTTTTGAGAAGTAATTCTCGATTGCTCTTTAAAAATTTGGAAAGCTGACAAACTTTAAATTAAGTACTTACTTGTAAGTGCAA
>NZ_JAKFZO010000068.1:0-387 GCF_021654175.1 Pseudoalteromonas sp. MMG024 | reverse complement strand
GGAACCCAATTCAAAACCCATGACACGCAGGCCCTTGCCGAGCACTTCAATTACGTTAAGCACAGTGAAAATCGTCACACCGAGTACCCAGTTGTCAGGCTATGCGCCTTGTGCTCACTGCGCAGCCGCTTGTTGCACGATGTCGCCTTTGGTCCGAGTTCCACCGGGGAAGTGAACTACGCCAAGAAGCTGGCGATGTCGGTTCCTGCCGACTCTCTGACCATTTTTGATCGCTGTTACTTAAGCGCTGAACTGATGCTCAACTGGCAGCGCCAACATGGTTCAAGCCACTGGATGACGCCGGTGAAATCCAACACAAAATATGAAGTGGTAGAGCAGCAGGACAAAGAAGGACGTGACTTCATCGTTGAAATGAAGGTCTCTGGA
>NZ_JAKFZO010000067.1:0-394 GCF_021654175.1 Pseudoalteromonas sp. MMG024 | reverse complement strand
CATAACGCTTCAATAATACGTGCAGCAAGTTTGGCAGTTTCTTTGCGTTGTTTGCAATAGAAAATGAAAAAATTGCGGAGTCGTATTTCATTGACTTGTTCTGTGGCAGCCAGACCTTAGTCGTTTTGGCTGCGTAGATTGGAAAACTCGAGGAAAATGGCACTTGAGCGAGACTTCATATCCTAAAGCTTAGCGCTAATGTCTGTTTGTAAACCCCGCTGGTTTCAACAGCATTAGCGCTAAGCTTTAGGGATTGAAATAAAGTATAGTCCCGTCAAGTTTCTTTGTTAGATTTTATTGCACTTAAAACAATTGACTTTATACTGATTAAATATACAGTAAAAATCACTGTGTGCACTATAATATCTAGAGCTTCCTTTTCCAATTCCATCAG
>NZ_JAKFZO010000066.1:0-403 GCF_021654175.1 Pseudoalteromonas sp. MMG024 | reverse complement strand
GCTTGAGTGTTCACTGGGTACTAGACCCAGATAACTCATCAGCTTACGCGGATGGTCGAAGCGGGTTAAATCACCAAGCTCAGCGACAACGCCAGCGGCTACAAGCAAACGCACCCCACGCATCGCTTGAATAGCTTTAACAACGGGGTAATAACGCCATTGATAAACATGGTGAGAGAGTTCATTATCGAGTCGCGCTAATCTTGCCATTCGCTCATTTATAGTTTGAATAAATTCTTGTAAAACGATTTGTTGTGCAGGGTGTGGCAATACCAATTCAGTGAGCCAACGTAAGTGTTTAAGAGACCAGTTTGCAGTGCCTGCATAGTTAATATTGTTGCGAAGAAGCAATGCCTTTAGCTGGTATTTGGCATCTTTTAAGTCTTTCATCGCGACTTCTCGC
>NZ_JAKFZO010000065.1:0-403 GCF_021654175.1 Pseudoalteromonas sp. MMG024 | reverse complement strand
ACTTGAGTGTTCACTGGGTACTAGACCCAGATAACTCATCAGCTTACGCGGATGGTCGAAGCGGGTTAAATCGCCAAGCTCAGCGACAACGCCAGCGGCTACAAGCAAACGCACCCCACGCATCGCTTGAATAGCTTTAACAACGGGGTAATAACGCCATTGATAAACATGGTGAGAGAGTTCATTATCAAGTCGTTCTAGACGACGTATTCTTTCAGTAATAGTGTGAATAAATTCTTGTAAAACGATTTGTTGTGCAGGGTGAGGCAATATCAGTTCAGTGAGCCACCGTAAGTGTTTGAGAGACCAGTTTGCTGTGCCTGCATAGTTAATATTGTTGCGAAGAAGCAATGCCTTTAGCTGGTACTTTGCATCTTTTAAGTCTTTCATCGCAACCTCTCGA
>NZ_JAKFZO010000064.1:0-413 GCF_021654175.1 Pseudoalteromonas sp. MMG024 | reverse complement strand
ATGAACTACGCCAAGAAGCTGGCGATGTCGGTTTCTGCCGACTCTCTGACCATTTTTGATCGCTGTTACTCAAGCGCTGAACTGATGCTCAACTGGCAGCGCCAACATGGTTCAAGCCACTGGATGACGCCGGTGAAATCCAACACAAAATATGAAGTGGTAGAGCAGCTGGACAAAGAAGGACGAGACTTCATCGTTGAAATGAAGGTCTCTGGACATGCCAGAAAGCAAGACCCAAGCCTGCCTGAGAAATGGCGGGCAAGACTCGTGTTATATCTGGACAAAAACCAGCCAAATCACATCAAAGGCGTGCTCACCTCACTGACGGACAAACAGTATGAAACCCAGTCTTTACTCGATGTTTATTTTGAACGATGGGAGATAGAAAACAGCTATGGCGAAATAAAACACGA
>NZ_JAKFZO010000063.1:0-462 GCF_021654175.1 Pseudoalteromonas sp. MMG024 | reverse complement strand
CTGGTACGGATTGAGACTCTTCTCTGTTGACGGAACCCAATTCAAAACCCATGACACGCAGGCCCTTGCCGAGCACTTGCACGATGTCGCCTTTGGTCCGAGTTCCACCGGGGAAGTGAACTACGCCAAGAAGCTGGCGATGTCGGTTCCTGCCGACTCTCTGACCATTTTTGATCGCTGTTACTTAAGCGCTGAACTGATGCTCAACTGGCAGCGCCAACATGGTTCAAGCCACTGGATGACGCCGGTGAAATCCAACACAAAATATGAAGTGGTAGAGCAGCTGGACAAAGAAGGACGTGACTTCATCGTTGAAATGAAGGTCTCTGGACATGCCAGAAAGCAAGACCCAAGCCTGCCTGAGAAATGGCGGGCAAGACTCGTGTTATATCCGGAAAAAACCCAGCCAAATCACATCAAAGGCGTGCTCACCTCACTGGCGGACAAACAGTATGAAACCCT
>NZ_JAKFZO010000062.1:0-485 GCF_021654175.1 Pseudoalteromonas sp. MMG024 | reverse complement strand
GAACTGAACTGGTTTAATTGAGCCGGACACTTTAATAATGGACAATGTTCTAATATTGAGGTGTTAAATGACAAAACGTAAAAATAAATCTTATACAACTGAATTTAAGCAAGAAGCTGTTGCTTTGGTAACAGAGCAAGGCTATTCAGTTTCAGAGGCCGCAGCCTCTTTAGGGATAACCACCAAACTTATTTATAACTGGAAAGCTAAACTAGAAGAGCAACAAGCTGGCAATTCACTCAATGAAGATGAGCGAGCAGAGCTAAAACGCCTGAGAAAAGAAAACAAAGATCTCAAAATGGAGAAAGAGATCTTAAAAAAGGCCAGCGCCTTCTTTGCGAGAGAAATGAAGTAAAGTACCAATTCATCAAAGAGAATAGCCAAGCTTATTGCGTTATTAAATTATGTGCAGCGATGAAGGTGAGTCGTTCAAGCTATTACGCATGGCGGAGCCGTCCAGCAAAGCTTATAACGGCCGAAGATTT
>NZ_JAKFZO010000061.1:0-481 GCF_021654175.1 Pseudoalteromonas sp. MMG024 | reverse complement strand
TTTTCGTGGGTTAGCTTAAAGCCAGAGCCATAATTAGTTTGTCAAATAACTAAACAGCAGAGGCTAGCATGACTAAACATAACATACTTTTCATTGGCTTAGATACTCATAAAGAGTTTGTGGAAGTGGCCTACATTGAAGATAATCGCGGTGCAAACCCCATTCATTTTGGACGAATATCTTCAGCCAAATTAGCCATAAAGAAGCTCATTCGTCAGTTTGAGTCAAAATATCCTCATGCAACTCTGCATTTCGTTTATGAAGCTGGCCCTTGTGGTTACTGGATTTACCGCTTAATTACCTCTCTTGACCATTGCTGTTATGTGGTTGCTCCCTCGCTTATTCCTAAAAAGCCTGGCGAGAAGATAAAAACCGATAAGCGTGATGCGCTTAAGCTCGCTAAATTACTCAAGTCTGAAGACTTAACCCCTATTTATGTACCTGAGCCTGAAGACGAGGCTGTTCGTGATTTATCTCGCGC
>NZ_JAKFZO010000060.1:0-508 GCF_021654175.1 Pseudoalteromonas sp. MMG024 | reverse complement strand
TCCAACACCTAAAGGTAAAATCAAAGGATTTATTACCTCATGCTTATGCCCAGAGACTTACCCATTGAAAGCGCTACTTGATGTGTACTGACAGCGGTGAGAAATAGAGCAAGGCTATGGTGAGCTCAAGCAGTATCAACTATCAAACAAGCCAGTTGTAACGGTATGATTTAACTAGAGACTTCGTTAGAGGTAAAATACAACTAACGAATGAGGTTAAGAATGCCAAAGAAAACATTATCAGCAGAATTTAAACGTGAATGTGCAGAGCTAGTTATCGTTCACGGTTATAAACATAAAGATGCAGCCGCAGCTATGAATGTTGGATTATCATCAATTCAACGCTGGGTGAGCCAATATAGAAAAGAGCAAACAGGTTTCACACCGAAAGCTAGTGCGTTAACACCTGAGCAAATACGTATTCAAGAACTTGAAAAACAAGTTAAACAGCTAAAAAGTGACAATGCCCTATTAAAAAAAGCTTCGGCCTTTTTCGCTATGGGGCATC
>NZ_JAKFZO010000006.1:0-231066 GCF_021654175.1 Pseudoalteromonas sp. MMG024 | reverse complement strand
TGCGGAGGCTAGCACCGTGTGGGAGTCATTATGTCTAGGAGCCTTCGAGAAATTGGAAACTCTTGAGCTAATTAAGCAAACAGATGAAAATGTCATTTCATTTGAAGACTTTTCTTGTCTAAGCGAACAAGGCGATTTGATTGCCTTAGTAAATTCATTTTCACTTAATATTGCAAAGCTTTATATGAAAAATGAAATAAAGTTTGAGTTAGCTGATGGAGCGATGAATTATATTTTTGGTTTTATGACTGATGATATCTTTATGAATTTCAGTGGTAATTATATTCCAAGTCCTGCTATTGATATTTATGATGCATTTGATGCGGGTGAATATCATCATTCGGGAGATTCAGATGATATATGCCCAATCGAAAAGTATACAAAACCACACTTAATTGAAGTACTTGAAACTTACGGCTCCTATCAAGGCCGTTAAACAAAGGACACAAAACAGCAGGCTTGTGCTCCTTCGTCGCCAATTTTAGGCTGCTATTTTGTGCCGTTTACGGCAAATGTTGGTATGACAGTTGTTGGCACAAATCAGCTATTCACTGTCAGATTTGATTCAGTTCTATAAATCAAATCTGGCAGTTCGAGTTAAGACTTATTCAGATTAAACGACTTTTTGGCTCGACGACAAAGCGTATTCAATGCCTTCTAATGCTTCGCTATACGCTTCTTTATCGTT
This sequence comes from Pseudoalteromonas sp. MMG024, assembly GCF_021654175.1. NCBI lineage: Bacteria > Pseudomonadati > Pseudomonadota > Gammaproteobacteria > Alteromonadales > Pseudoalteromonadaceae > Pseudoalteromonas > Pseudoalteromonas sp. MMG024. The sequence goes on along the minus strand of NZ_JAKFZO010000006.1, from coordinate 230,378 downwards.
GTACTTCAGCGCTTTTTCAAAGTAATCTGCGGCTTCTTCAATCGAATGATATTTAAACATAGCCGCCGCGCCGCGCAGTTTATGTAACGCTTGTTGTAAATCTTCCCAGCTTTCGTTGCTGTAAAGCGATTTTATCGTAGCTTTTTCGCGTTCAAGCCCTGCTGCGAAATTAGCAGCAAGATCACCTGTATCGACTGTATTTGAAATATTAATTGCTTTGTGACTGCGAGATTTGCTGTCATAACTAACGTATTTTCTAAGTGTCGAGATAAAGTTTTCTTGTTCGAGCGGCTTTTTAATGTGATCAGCAAAGCCCTGCTCAAGATAACTCAAAACTTCGTGTTGCATGGTATTTGCCGTTATGGCGACAATAGGCTGGGTAAACCCTGAACCTTGAAGCTGCTTTAATGCGCCTATGCCATCTAATATCGGCATTTGAATATCTAGTAGTACTAAATCAAAGCGTCCGTGTTTGCATTCTTCAACTGCTTGCGCACCGTTTTCCACCGCAACCACTTCCAAACCCAAATGTCGCAACAAACGTACAATTAATTCGCGGTTATCATCGTGATCTTCTGCAATCAATACGCGGCCTTCAAAAATGGCCTTGTCATCGCGTTGCGCAACGGTAATCGGTTTAGCAATTTTGCTTTTCTCAACATTTAAATGAAGTGTAAATTCGCTACCTTTGTGCACTTCGCTGGTGACAGAGATTGAACCGCTCATTAAATTGGCGAGTTGTTCTGATAGGCATAAACCTAATCCTGAGCCACCAAATCTGCGGGTAATACTACTATCGCCTTGGGTAAAGCTATCGAATATTTCTTCAAGCTGTTGCTCTTCCATCCCGATGCCGGTGTCAATAACGTTAAACCGTATGCCAGTAAACGTTTCGCGAATTGATAAGGTAACACTGCCTTTGTCGGTAAATTTAACAGCGTTAGAGCATAGGTTGAGTAATATTTGTTTTAACCTGAATTGATCGGCTTTAATTGCAAAGTCATCATCAAGGGCATTAATAATGTAAAAATCGATATTCTTTTTATTGGCCAATGTGGTAAACATCGTGCCAATTTCTTCTATCAAGCCACTTACATTAAATGTACTGATATCCAGCTCTAATTTGTTTTCTTCGATGCGGCTGATATCGAGAATATCATTGATTAAATCAAGTAAATGCTTGCCATTGTTGTTTATGATTGCCAGATCTTTATTAAAGTTACGCAGATCATAATGGGCATTACTCATCGCCTCGGAATGACCGATAATTGCGGTGAGCGGGGTGCGTATTTCATGGCTCATATTGGCAAGAAATTTTGATTTAACCAAGCTTGCTTGGCGTAAATCTTCGCTGGTTTTTTGCAGTTCTTGCGTGCGTTGGTTCACGATAACTTCGAGCTGCTTCTTTGCTTTACGTTCGTGGGCACGGCGCTGGGCTGCAACTATCAACAAAATGCTTAAAAGGCCTGCAACGATAAAGAATATGCGCTGTTGCTTTGATTTCTCTATGGCGAGTTTTTGAATTTGTTTTTCTTTTTCAAGTTCGGTGACACGTGTTTCGAGTTGGTTACGCTCTTCAAAGGCTTGTTCTTGAGCGAGGCGTTCTTTTAAATTTTGCTGTTTGATTTCCGTGTTGACAAGTTGTTGCTGCTTGCGTACGCCATACGCTTGAGACACCATATTATTGGCGCCATAAATGATCAGCGCTTGGGAATATGCTTTTTGTAAAAGTTGTTTGTTACCCGTTTTTTTTGCGACATCGATAGCGTTATTGATTTGTTCAAGTGCCATTTCTGGCTCGTCTAACACAATAGCGACGCGAGAAAGGTGGTATGCAACGCTAAAATTTACAGTTGGGTTATTTAGCTTCTCACCGATTTTTGCTGCATTAGCAATGTGCACGCGTGCTTGATGGTAATCCGTCAACCAAATATAGCTATCCGCGAAGTTTAGTTCGACAGACGCTAAGTGATAGGCGTCATCTTTATTCACTAAAATCGCTTTAGCATCACTTAAATGTTTAATAGCACGGTTGTATTTACCAAGCGTATTTAACGACACAGCGACGTTGCTGTGCGTTAAAAATTGGGTGTCTTCATCTAACTCGTGGTAATGATTGTTAAGTAAGTCATCATATATTTCGACCGCTTTATAATTGTGCCCGAGCTTAGCAAGCAAGCCTGCGCGATTTAGTTTTACATCCAGTACGTCTTGCTTTGTACCGTATTCAACATAGCGGGGTTCGGCTTGCTGATAGTAATCGAGCGCGCGCGAGAATTGGTTGAGCTTTTCGTACGCAAGCGCAATATTATTTTCAAGGTGAGCGGCTTTAACTTGGGCATTATGTTCTAAATGAAATGCTAATGCTTTGGAATAGTAGGCAATCGCTTCTTCGGGTTGGTCGCTGTAATAGTAAATTAATCCAAGCAGTCGGTTAATGTCTGAGCGTTTACGGGAGTTCTCTGTTAACAGTAGTGCGCGTTTAAGTGGCGCTATTGCGTTTTCTAGCTGACTGATTTTTGCGTAATTAGCCCCGATTAAATGTAAAATGCGTGCGGTTTGTTCATTACTGAGCTGATGCTGTGTTTGTATTGCGTGGTATGCGTCAATTTGTTGGCTAACATCATCGAGTTGTTTGATGTTGTCAATTTGTTGCGTCAGTACGTCGTCTTCTAGCGCAAAAACCAATTGAGAAAAGCAAAAGCCAGCAATAATTACGAAGCGTAAAATTCCTTTTTTTATAATGCTGTCCATTTTCACGTCTTTTGCTTGATTTAATAGGCGTTTACTGTAAGCAAGTGCGCGCCAGAGTTCAAGAAAATTCGGTAAAATCACGTCTGTTATCTAGCGCTAAAGTATGATTAAAAAGGTATATAAATGATGGGTTTACAAATACCTATCTTTGGCACTAGAATTGCTAACGTGGAAGATGTTAACAAATTATTAAAATAAGTAAGGATGCGTCGTGAAAAAATTGTCATGGCTAGTCGCAATTTTTTTATTGCAGGTAAGTGTTTCACTGTTTGCAAAACAAAATTTTGAGCTGAAATATATCAACCAACCGATTGTTGTAGATGGCGTATTAGATGAGGCTCATTGGCAAAATGCGACGTTTGTTGACTTAGCTTGGGAAGTTGAGCCGGTAGAAGGAATTCCCGCTTCGCTTGAAACGCATGTGTGGATGTACCAAGATGGCAACAATCTGTATGTTGCGTTTAAGGCAAGCGATCCAGAGCCGGGCAAAATTCGTGCGTCGATTCGCGACCGCGATGACCTGTGGTTCGATGATAATGTCATTGTGATGCTCGATACCTTTAATGATGAGCGCACAGGTTACCAATTTTATGTAAACGCCCTTGGCGCACAAGCCGATGCACGTATGACTGATTATGGTTCATGGGAAGAAGACTCATCATGGGATGCAATTTGGGATGCGAAAACCCAAATTACGGATACGGGTTATATCGTAGAAATGGTTATTCCATTTACGGCAATTCGTTTTCCGCTTGTCGATGGTAAGCAAACATGGGGTTTGTCGTTATACCGTAACTATCCACGTGGTGTGTTAAATCAATTCTCAAATATAAAATTTGATTACGATATTAAATGTAGTTTCTGTCAGTTTGATAAAATTACTGGTTTTGAACATGCAAAACCAAGCCAAAACTTACAATTAACGCCCACATTAACAGCAAGTCGCAGTGATGTGCGTGACAACGACAGTTGGCAAAATGGTAATGCTGATATTGAGCCTGGCTTAGATATTCGCTACGGCATTTCATCGGATGCGGTACTTAACGCAACGATAAATCCCGACTTCTCGCAAGTTGAAGCTGATGCCAGTCAGCTTGATGTAAACAGTACATTTGCCTTGTTTTATGAAGAAAAGCGCCCGTTTTTCTTAGATGGTGCCGATACATTTGAAACTGAGTTATTTAACTTTGTTCATACCCGAAATATCGCCGACCCAGATGTAGGAGCAAAATTAACCGGTAAATCGGGTAATCACACGTATGGTGTGCTTTATGCCAATGACCAGCAAAGTGCGCTTATATTACCGGGCACGCAAGGATCTAGTTTAGCCGTTGTCGATGAAAAAGCGCATGCAGGGATTGCCAGTTACCAACTTGATTACGGCTCACGCGACAATTTAGGTATGTTGGTTACTAGCCGCCAAAGTAGCAACTACCATAACAATTTAGCATCGGTTGATGGCGCGACGTATTTGTCTGAACAAGACCAAATTCGCTATCAGTTTGCCTATTCAGATACAAAAAATACGGATGAGTTAGTCACAGACTTTGACCTTGCTAAAAATCAACAAGGACATACCGCGTATGTTGAGTACCAACGAAACACCAAAGCATATGATTTAAAAGCATCGTATCGACAAGTTGATGCCGATTTTCGTTCGGATTTAGGTTTTGTTACACGTGCCGGTTATGAAAAAGCGCTGGTTGGTGGCGGCTATCATTGGTATATGCCACAAGGCGAGTCGGTAACGGATTATTGGCTGAAAGGCGATTATGATATTAATTACGAACGTCACGGCGATAAATTAGCCAGCGAACTTGAAATATACGCAGGCCTTGAGGCTATCTACAATATTTACACAGAAGTAGGGTATATCGCAGGTGAAACGAAATATGGAAATCGTTATTACGACGAACAATATGGAGATTGGTGGTTTTCAGGGAAGCCAACGGGCGATGTAAAAATATCACTTTATGCGCGCGAAGGTAAACGCATCGATTACCGTAATGCGGAGCTTGGTGATTCATTGTATTTAAACCCAAAAATAACATGGGATTTAAATCAGTATTTACAGTTTAAACTTGCGCATACTTACAGTGAAATGAAGCTTGATGACGCTCTGTCGTTTCGCGTTAACCTAACCGATTTACGTGTAAACCTTAAATTTAATATGCAAAGCATGTTGAAGCTTGTTGTGCAGTATGAAGTGGGCAAGTATGGTGATTCACCGCTTGAGATTACTAATCAGATCAATAAAGAACGCGATTTTGCCACCCAGTTGATTTACTCATATAAGCTTAATCCGCAAACATTGTTTTATTTAGGGTATTCAGACAACGGGTTTAGTGATGATGACGAACAACGTCTAAAAGCCAATGAGCGTACGTTCTTTACCAAATTTAGTTATGCATGGCAGCTTTAAGTCTATGTATTAGAAAGTGTTGATCTTTAAGGATCACATAAACACAAAAAAAGTGGGCAATGCCCACTTTTTTGTTTTTAACGTACTATCAAGCTAGTTATTTAGCTTGATTCTCAACCCACTGAGTTAATAAACGTACGCTGTAGCCTGTACCACCTTTTGGCACTTCATTTTTTGCTGATGACGCAAGTGCATTACCGGCTATATCAATGTGCGCCCATTTGGTATCGCCTACAAACTGTTGTAGGAAAGTCGCCGCAGTTGTTGCGCCCGGCCCACCTGAACCGATATTAGCAAAATCTGCAATCGGGCTTTTAAGCATATCTTTGTAGCCAAGTGGTAAACGCCATAGGTTTTCATTTACTTGTTTACCAGCAACTGTCAGAGATTCAACTAGGCTGTCATCATCTGAAAATACTGCAGCATAACGATTACCAACGGCACGTACTTTTGAACCAGTAAGCGTTGCAATATCGACCATAACTTGAGGTTTAAATTGCGTGCGCGCATACCAAAGCGCATCAGACAGCACTAAACGACCTTCAGCATCAGTATTTAGAATTTCTACCGAGTGACCCGCTGCTGTGCGTACCACATCGCCAGGAGCAACAGAGTTTTCCGATACCATGTTTGCGGCCATGCCCATTACTGCAACTACGTTAACTTTCGCTTCGTTTAACGCAAGGGCTTTTACCGTGCCAAGCGCTGCTGCCGCGCCTGCCATATCAGATTTCATACGCGCAATTGATGAACCTGTTTTAATGCTGTAGCCACCTGAATCAAAGGTAATACCTTTACCAACAAGTGCAATGGGTGCATCGTCACTGCCTTTATAATGGGCAACAACTAAACGAGAACCTTCATTGCTGCCGCGACCAACTGCTTCAAGCGCACCCATGCCAAGTTCTTTGATTTCATTTGGTGTTAATACAGATACTTCGACACCAATCTTTTTCAGTTTTTTCGCTTCATTTGCAAAATCAACAGGTGTCATTTCTGTAGCGACTTCAGAAATTAAGTCACGCGCAAGAAATACACCTTTTTCAATATTAGCTAAGTGAGCGTATTCTTGTTTTGCTGTGTTTGCGTTGGCCGAAATAAAAGTAAACGCTTTTTCTTCACGCTTTTCTTTTTGGTATTTGTCAAAACGGTATGCACGTAAGTTAATGCCGTGAGCAAGTTGTGCAAGATCAGAGCTTGCAAATGATGACGCATCAACAGCAATATTCTGAATGTATTTTTGTTCTAACATGCCAGAAAGCTTACCGCCTAATTTTGTCAGCTCTGATTGTGTCAAGCTGTTGTCATCGCCAAGACCGATAACCATTACGCGCTTATAAATACTGTTTTGTGGCGCAACCACTTCTAACTTAGTGGCAAATTTACCACTGAATTCATTTGCGGCGATTGCTTGATTAAGTTGGCGTGCAAAAGGGTAGTTTGAAAATACGTTTTCGCCTTGCTTTTCGTGGGTGAATAAAACAAGTGTATCTGCGTCGGAGGTCGTAGCGTTTGAAAAGTTAAACTGCTCGGCTGCAACAGGCATTGCAGTACTCGCCGTTAGCGCAAGTGCTAATAAAGACTTTTTCATGTGAGATCCTTCAAATATAAATTTGTGCATGTTTACATTAATGCCAGCAAAATGTTAATCAATAAACGATTAGTTGCCAGTTTAGCGAGGCGAATAACAAGAAAAAAGCCACTTTGGTAGTCGTTAGGTTACATTTTGTCAAATATACATTACAAAAATGACGCAACTTTGTTGATTAAATACACAAAATCACCGTTGAAACATTGAGTTAAATCAAAAATTTCGATAAAGTTTGTACTACTTTATGGGGACATTTGTTACCTAGAGCCCATTCTCCTTTATAAAAAATTAACAATTCATACGTGGAAGGCTCTAAATACAAGAAAGGTTGGGGCATGGAATTATCACAAGAAGAGTTAGCTTTTTTCTCTAATATGTTTGCAGACAAATCAACACCTGAGCAAACTGACGAGTCAGGCCATGCGCTTAGCATTAAATCTGAAATTCCAAGCAATCTTTATCAAGTATTTGAGCAATCTAAACTGACATTACTGGCTGAGATTAGTCATTATCAGTTGTGGTTTCCGCTCGAAATGACAATTGAGAACGGTGAGTTCAAACCGGTTCTCGGTACTCCTGAAATTGTCGATATTCAAAATGGTGAACGCAGCTGGCGTGGTGGTGATTTTGTTAACGTGGAATTGCAAGACCAAAAGGGCAAAGCACATGACTTATTGTCACTTTCAAGTACCGGCATTGCGTTTAGAGTGAGCGACCGTCGCAGCCTCAAGCGTATTTTAAACGAAAAGTCGTTATGTATCAGCTTACCTAACGAAGAACAAGTGGCACTAGAATTTGAAGCAGTGCGAGTAGAGCGCGATGTTGTGGCAGCGAAAATTGCTAAAGTTCAACGCGGACGTGACCGTTTAAGAAAGTTTTTGTTTAATTTACACCGTAATGAAAACCAACAACTTTATCAGGGATTACAGTCGTAACACGCAGCTTACGCTAGCAAGCTGCGTGTTTAGTGGTTATGCCAAACCAAATGGGTCGTCTACGCTATGCGCAGGCTGTGTAAACCACTTTGGACCTTCATCAGTCATGTAAAAATGATCTTCAAGTCTGACACCAAATTTACCCGGTAATACCAACATCGGCTCGTTACTAAATACCATTCCTTTAGCAATTGGTGTGGTGTCGCCTTTTACCAAATAGGGGGATTCGTGAATATCCATGCCACAACCATGCCCAGTACGGTGCGGTAAACCGGGCAGCTCGTATTCTGGACCAAACCCAGCAGCATCAATTACTACGCGGGCAGCCGCATCGGTTACTTCGCAAGCTTGTCCAATTTTGGCAGCATTGAATGCCGCAATTTGCGCATCTTTTTCTACTTGCCATACAGCACGCTGTTCGTCAGTTGCCTCACCATACGCATAAGTACGCGTAATATCAGAATGATAGCCTTCAACAATACAGCCGGTATCAATCAGTACCCAATCATTTTCTTGCAGTACTTGAGGATCTTTTACACCATGAGGGAAAGATGTCGCTAAACCGAACAGCACAATGCAAAACGATGAACCTGATGCTCCAACCTTTTTATGAGCTTGGTTGATAAACGCTTCAACTTCGCTTGTATTAATGCCTGGTTTTAAAATGCTTGCTGCGGCTTTATGCACTTCTAATGTCATATTTTTTGCGGTTTGCATCAGGGCTATTTCCGCATCAGATTTACATTCACGGCAAGGCGCGGTAATAACATCAGCGTTAATCACTGTAAGTTGCGGGTTTGCTTTTATAATGCCGTCGACAAGAAAATAACCAGCGCTTGGGTCGACAGCAAGTTTGCCTTCGTTGATTTCGTGTTTTTGCAGTATTTCTGCAATTAACGCGTAAGGGCTTTGATGTTCATGCCAGCCAAAAAACTCGCCATTTAGCTTCATGTAATCGTTCAGTGAACCTTGTTCGAAATGCGGAGCGACGTAACATAGCTCGCCTTTTGCTGGCAAAATAGCACCAACTAAACGCTCGCTTTTGTACCATTTTAAACCGGTAAAATAGGTTAGGTTAGTACCCGCATCAATATACATAGCTGCAATGCCTTGCTGTTGCATTAGTGATTGCGCTTTTTGTAAACGGGCGTTGAGTTCGTCGTTTGAAATTGGCGCAACCTGTTGCGTCATATTATCTAATTTGGCTAAAGCTTGTTCTATTGTGCTGCCACCTACACCTATCGTCATATGAAAATACTCTTTATTGTATGCAATATGCAAAATCTATCATTTTATTTTAGGTTTTAGAAGCACTAGGAGTGATTTTATGAAAACTAACCGTTATAATTGAAACACTATAACATTTTAGTTTCTAACTTATCTCCATTCATGACAGATATCACCACCCATAAAACTGCAAGGCGCCGTTTACTCATCGCCCTTTCTATTACAAGCACTTTTATGGTGATTCAATTTATTGTTTCGTTTTTTGCCAACTCTATGGCAGTACTTGCTGATGCCGGCCATTTATTTGTGCATAACAGTTCGTTGGTAGTGGCGTTAATCGCCTCAAGCATTGCGATTCACTTAGCAAAAAACTATAACGCGGGTTATAAAAAAGCAGAGCTCATTGGCGGCTTAATTAACGGTATTTTGTATTTAGCCATCGCAGCGACAATTATTTTTGCCAGTACCAATAAGCTTGTAAATCACGCAGATCACTCTCATGAGGTAAATACCTTTTTAATGACGGCAGTCTCTGGCCTCGGTTTTTTATTTCATGCAGCATCGGCTTATGTGTTGTATCAAGGACGCAAAGAAAGCGTTAACGTTTATGCGGTATTCTTACACAGCTTTTTAGACTTGTTATCGACGGTATTAACATTCAGCGCCGGTATAGTGATTTACTTTACTGGCTGGGTCGATATCGATATTTTCTCAAGTTTAATTATTGCCACTTTTGTACTCATAACGGGCTTTAGAGTGATCAAAAAATGCATTGATGGCCTAGTTGAAACTGATAGCGCATTGCCAGCGGCGACAGATATCGAATCACGATTAACCAATCTGGAGCACATTAGCAGCGTTCACAATGTAACGGTTGATAAGCAAGGCAGTAAAACTATCGTCGGCGCACACATTGTTCTAAAGCCGAGTTGCACCAAAGAACTTCATCACGATTTATGTCAATTAGCCGTCGAAAAGTGCTTGTTGCAAGAATTTTTGGTGAAGCACAGCGTACTGCAAATTGAAGCGCATCAGTGTAAACATTGTTGATTTATTAATACGTTAATCGTAATCTGATGTGTAAAAGGGCCTCAAAGGCCCTTTTTTGTTTGTTAAAGAAACTATACCAAAAATTTAGAGCGCTTAACGAGGTGGATTATGTTTACTCTAGCGGTTGATAACACGTTAAAGCTAGCGTTAGTTGATGCCAAGTTTGCAACGGCGTATTTTGATATCGTAACAAAGCAACGTGATTATTTAAGTCGTTGGTTGATTTGGCCAAGCCATGCCGACAGCATTGCGTTTTTCTCGAATTTTATTACGCGCTCACTGATTGATTATGCTAATGGCAAGTCGCTGGTGTGTGCCATGATTTATCAAGGCGAATTAGTGGGAAATGTGAGTTTTAATTCCATTGATCATACGCTTAAAAAAGTTGAAATTGGTTACTGGCTTAGTTGTGATTTTCAGGGCAAGGGCATTGTTACGCGCGCCGTTACTAAATTGATTGAATTGGCATTTACGCAATACGAAATGGAAAAAGTTGAGATTGCAGTTGCCGTTAACAATACTACGAGCCGAAATGTCTGTGAGCGTCTTGGGTTTTCGTTAGAAGGTGTTATTACTCGTGCCGAGAATCTTAATGGCAAAATAGTCGACCATGCTATTTATGGTTTAAAACGCGATAGTTAATCTAAGCGTTCGGTCAGTGGTTGTTAAAGGTTGGGATTGCGCTAATCTCGCGCACAATCCCGAATTGCGGGGTTAGCTTAATACCTTAATTTGCTCAAGCGACGACACCACGATATGAGTTTGGAAATAGTATTTACCCGTTCTTTTGCCATTTGAAACAAAATCGATAATTTCGCGTTTTGCTTCACCCGTAACTTCAATCACTTTGCCTGTAAAAAACGCGTTAGGCGCTTTGCCATAATTTTTGGTAAATTCTGGTACCACTGAACGCGATAATACAATGGTTACTGCACGTCGGTCGCGATAATCGTGTTCAGTATTGAGATAAACCTCGCCATGGCGTGAACTTCCGGTTGCTTTAACTAAAAATTTAAATGTACCTTCTACACCATCAGGCGCATTGTCTTCGGCTTGCGCGATTAAGTTCATGGTGTCTTCAACGTCAATATTTGTTGTTGAGTTACATGCGGTTAAAAATAGACTAAGCGATAAAATTAGATACTTCACCAGTTACTTTCCTTGTATTTAATGTATAGAAAGTGCACGTAAAACTGATAAGAGAAAACATGCACGTGACTGATATTACATCAGATCCAAGTAATCAGAAAGCCTAACTAGAGTAAAAACTCAATAATCATTGTAATTCTTGTTTGTTACTTAACGCGTTTTAATCGCTCTAATTGTTTAATATTGGCAAGTAAATCACGTCGTGTTGGATTTTCACGGTACGCATTATTTAATAGTGTAATCGCGCGTTCATATTGTCCTTGGTCAATCGCGATTTGCGCGCTGAAAAGCCACGCTTGCTCTTTATAGTTATCAAGGCTACTTGCCCGCACATAATAATTATCTGCCCGTGAAAGTTGTTTTTGATGTTGATAAAGTTGGCCAAGTTGAAGTAAGGCTTTGCCGTTACTGGCATCGGTTTCAATTGCGCGGGTTAAGTATTGCTTTGCTGTTGTTGTTTTACCATTTCGCTCAGCTAACAGCCCTAGATAAGTTAACAGCATGCTTTGATGTGTAAAGTTAAGCTTAGTGCTGTGTTTTTCAAGCACTGACGCAAGTACTTGTGCTTGCGATACGTTATTTTGGTTTATCAAAACCGTTAATGCGTTAACGATTTGGGTTAAATGAGCGGGGTCACCTTTGTTGATTATTTCTGTTAATAACTTGACAGCGGCGTCACTGCTACCGTGGTTTAAATGGAGTTGGGCGTTAAGTAATAGATTGGTTGGGTTATTATTGCCAAGACGTCTTGCCACTTCAATGCTTGCGAGGGCGTTCTTTTCTTTACCTTGCTGCAATTGTATTTGGCTAAGATGCAACCAAAGATCAGCCTCATTAGGTGTGTTTTCAATCAGTTGGTTAAGTAAAACCGTTGCTTCGTTTACATCGCCGGCTTGGGTTAACGCCCATAACAATCCTTTTTTGTAATCAAGGCTATCTGGTTGTAAAAAAAGCGCTTGTCTAAAGCCAGCAATGGCGGCGTAGGGTTGAGCTTGCTGCATATGCAAATAAGCTAATTGTGCAAACAAACTTGCATCTTGGTCGCCTAATGTTAATGCACTTGCGAGATGTTTTGCTGCTTTTTGATTATCTTCCAACTTTAAATAGATTGCGGCAAGTGCGCGGTGGCTTGGTAGTAAATCGGGTCTTTTTGACAGTGCATGGCGAAAAGCACGCTCGGCGTGCACTAGCTGTTTTACTTGTAGTGCTATTTGACCAACCGCTTGCGCAAGTGCAGGGCTTAACGTGTTAATTTCTAGCTGCTTTACAGCTTGCCACGCGCCGTTGTAGTCGGATTTGGCAAGCAGTGGCTTTATTGTTGTCGCAATGGTTTGTTCGTTAGCGGTGAGCTTAGCAGCATCTTGTGATAATAAACCGTATTTAATTTCAAAATCCCAACTCGGTTTAGTTATCGCGATATCTACGTGTGCGCTTCTAGAAGCTGCACTAGTACAAACAAATAGCAGTGTTAAGAACAGAGTAATTCTCATATGGTTTCTACTTCAATAGGCCAGTTAAAGCGCGCTTTTACGTTCTCGCCATTTTTTTTAGGCGGGGTAAAGCGGGCAATTTTAACAATACGTTTAATTTCTTTTTTAAAGCTGGGAAATGGATTTTCTTTAATATCAATTAGCGTCACTTTGCCTTGTTCGTTGATTAATACATCAAGCACAATGTCAAAGCGCTTAACGCCGCTGCGTCGTATCTTTTTGGGTACGTTGAATTTGAGATTCGCAAGTGATCGTGGCAAGGAATCTAAGTCACTCAGATCAAATGCCTGCCAATCAACATCCAATGAGTCGCTCCAGTTGATGTCATCTACCTGAAAAGCGATATCAATTGGTTGTTGTGTATAGGTTACCTCTGGTTTTACTAAACTCATGGTGATTTGTGGGCCCTCACCACTTGCGCTAATAGCAATTTGGGCAGTGTCTACTTGTGGCTGCGTCATTGGTGGCGGAGGAGGAGGGGGCGGCGGTAAGCTCACTGTCTCAATATTGCGCACCGTTAGCGGCTTTTGCATGCCGGTAGTCAAAAAACGCGAAAGCATTACAAGGGAAAGTGCCGACGTGAGAATCGCAAAGGCAACGAGCATGGCAATTGAATGCGAGGTTACTTTCTTCATTTTGTCGCAATGCTCACATTGCTCGCACCCGCGAGTTTACTTTCGTCAATTACTTGTACCAAAAGCTCGGTTGGTACCAATTTATCGGCTTGAATAACCACCGCGCGTTGCTTGTCTTTTGTCAGCTGGCTAACAATCGAACGTACGCCGGCAACGCCAATATTTCTGCCATCGTAAACCACTTCTTTGGTGTTAGTAATGGCAATCATAATTAGATTTCGCTCTAGTTTTTGTTGCGATAATGCCTGAGGCTTATCAACGTCTACCCCCGTTTCTTTTACAAAAACCGTGGTAACAATAAAGAAAATAAGCAATATAAACACCACGTCTATTAATGGCGATAAATCGATGTGTTGCTGTTGCTCGTTTTGCAATCGTTGTTTTAGATTAGCTTGCATGGCGCTGTACTTCATTTAAGCTGCGATTAACTAGGCTGTAGAGGATCCAAGCAGGCACGGCCAATAACAAACCAAGTTGTGTTGTAAATAGGGCATCTGAAATGCCGGCGGTTAAACTGTTGCCAAAGCCCATTGTTTCGCCATAAGACATGGCAACAAAGGCATCTAATAATCCCATAATTGTGCCAAGCAAACCTAATAGCGGTAGTGCGCAAATGCATAAATTGAGCGATTGTTGCCAAAAGCCAAGGCCACAGCAACACACCTGTTTGCGCGCAATAAAGGCATACACCAAACGGTAATAAACAAACAGTGCGAGCGCTAAAATGGCGATTACAATAGGATGAGATAATTCGTTTAATGTGATCATGCCGCGCCTTTGTGTAGTTCTATGTTTTGGTTGAAGTTAAATTGGCTAAGTGAAATGGCACACTGCTCAAGTTGATGATAATGGCTTTTAACTTTTCGTGACAAAAACGCATGGCAAAGTAACGCAGGAATGGCTACAACAAGGCCGAGCTCGGTCGTTACGAGCGCCTCTGAGATGCCACCTGACACAGCAGCCGGGTCGCCAGCACCGAACAAGGTCATTAGTTTAAAGGTTTCAATCATGCCGCTTACTGTTCCCAAAAGGCCAAGAAGTGGCGCAACTGCAGCTGTTACAGCAATTGCGCCAAGTAAGTTATCGAGTTGCATCTTTTGCTCGTTTAAGGCATTGAACAGTGAATCATCTCTCAATTGACCAATTGGTGTGCGTTTACAAATTTCGACCAGTTCGGTTTGCCAGCTGCCCAGTTTCAATGTGCTGTGATCACCATTGAGATTAGTTAAGCGCTCTGTTACTGCGGGCACGATTTTGTCGAGCCTTGCAAGCTGAACCAGTTTGTAAATTGAAATAAGTAACGCGAAAAGTGCAAACAGTAATATCGGTGCGACCCAAACACCACCTTCGCTGATGTGCGAAATAATGCTTTCTTGCTGTTTTAAGGTCATGGTAGCGCGGCCGTTACTCGGGTCGATTGGCAATACTGCACTGCCGGTGTCTTTTAACTGCGTTAATGCATCATGCGAACTTTCTAGTAATACAGCGACTTCATTGTGTTGGCTAGATTTATCAATTAAACCTGCAGTGCTATCGCTTTTAAAATAAGTGAAAGGGCCAATATCAATTAGCTCTGCTTGATGTGTATTGCCATCGCTAAATACCACCTCACTTTGATAAAACAGCCCCTGCCTTTGTTGCGTTTCACTAAAGCTTTTTCTCGCAAGCGCTAATAATTCTGTTAAGTCGTCACTTTTTGGCGCGATTTCGCTTTCACTTAAATAACGATTTAGTAGGTGTGTTTGATATTGCGACTGTTGCTGCCATTGTTTTAAGCGATTTTCAACGTCTTCTATCGACAGTGCTGCTTCATCTTGTGCGCGTATTACGCCTTCAGTTTCTTTACGCAGTAACAGAACTGCGTTTTCAGCGTTAAGTAATTCACGGCTGAGATTACTATTCTCACGTGCCAATTGTTTTTCGGTTTTGTTGAGTGCAGCTTGCGCGCTTTTAATATCGTGTTGTAACGATTGAATTACGTCACTTGCTTTAAGCGGGGCGATAACACAAAGCAACGCAATGACTAACCATAAATATAGTTTCATTGTGTTTGCTCCAAGGTTACCGGTAGAGAGATAAAATCGGCTTCTTGTCGGTGCTGTAACATGGCTTTTGCTTTTACAAAGTCGGCATAAGGCGTTTCATTATTGAGTTGCCATTGCCACTGATTGTTTGAAACAAACCCAATGCCAGTCTGTGTACCATCTGGCGTACTTACATAGGCAAGCTTTTCACCGATGTAGATTTGTTCAAGTAACACGTGTTGACCTGTTGCAAGCGTGATTTTGGACTTTTCAAAACTTATGCGCTGATTAAACGCTTGGCGTTTGCTTTGTAGTAGTAACAAAACTTCAAGGGTTTCACTGTCAGTCGATGCATCGGTAATTTGTAAAAGTGATTGCCGCCATGTGTTTGCCAAAGGAGGAGGCAGGCTTGTTATCTGGCTGTGAGCGTAACTAATTGAGTGTTCAAGCCACAATGCAAGCTCGTGTTGCTCAGATTCAAGTTTAGATTGCGTGAGTAAAATCTGATTTCGGCGCTCACTAACGGCGTCATTGTGCTGCTTGCTTTGTGCAAGTTTTTCTTTTAGTCGCTGTTTTTCAATATTTAATAAACGTAATCGTTGCTCGAGCAAAGGTTTTTGGCTGTGCCAATCTGCTTTCAGTTGGTTATGTTGTTTATGTAAGTTTAGCCATTTATCGACCAATAATTGATAGTCCTTTACCGTATTTGCGTGGCTATCAAACAGACAGGCGGTAGCAATTAATAACACCAAGGTTACTTTTTTTGGAGTCTTCATAGTGACAAAAAATTCGCCAGTAGTGACATAGCGCCACACCAGCGTTAGTTACAAATTAAATATATTGCAAATGATAACCGTTATCATTACTATCTACAACTAAAATAAACTCACTATTAAACTTAAATTCTTGAATCGTGCATTGCCTTTACAAACAAATGGGCAATGATGCTAAAACCACACACCTAACAAGTGTCCCCTTTACTTGTTTAGAAAAAGGAGTTTCAACAGATGATAGCGTTAAATAATCAATGGCAGCAGTTTGCGACTGATTTTGAAAATCGTAACAACTATGTCGTGGGTAAATCGGAGATAGATCGTCTTAAAACGCGTCTTTCAAAGTTTTATGGTACGGGTCATGTGCTAGAGCTCGGTTGTGGTAATGGCACTTATACTAAAGTGATGGCTGACAATGCAGAATCGGTTACTGCAACCGATGTAAGTAGGGAAATGTTAAATGTATGCCAAAAGCGCTTATGTGATTGCGATAACGTAAAAACCCAGTTGGCAGATGGCTTTAACTTACCTTATCGCGATAATAGCTTTGATACCTTGTTTATGGCTAACCTATTACACGTTGTACCTGAGCAAAATAAGTTACTTAAAGAGTGTCATCGTGTATTAAAACCGTTTGGTCAGGTGATTGTGATGAGCGTTACCATGTATAAAATGTCACTGATAAATCGTGCAAAGTTGTTGTATCGTTACCATAAAACCTATGGTAAAAAGCCGACGCACAGCACAGTACTCACCCCCGATTTATGTCAAAGCTTGTTTAACGCTTCTGGTTTTGAACTTAAAAGCCAAGAGTTGTTAGGTACTAATACCCATGCTTTGCTGTGTCAGGGCATTAAACGCTAATTCAAAGGGCGGTTTGATGAGAAAACCTCCCTTAGTTCTCAATACTGTTCACGTTAATAAATTGTCTTTATCAACTAGCTAATACAGATCGACTCTAATGCGTTTAGCCTCGATAAGTGATTGGTAGACGTGCTCTTGCAAAATTGATTTAAGACAGCTGATAATTGAGTCGCCAAACCCTTTTTGTTTTCCGCATAAATAAATCATTGCGTTATCGTCAAGCATCCACTTTTTAATACTGCTAGCATGTTGTTCTAGCTGCTCAGTAATATAACCGCCACCGTCGCGAGACCAGGCTGGGGTAAAGTGAGTCAGTGATTTATCGCTAAGCATGGCATTAATTTCATCTTTAAAATAAAAATCTGTGTGCTGTGATTGCTCACCGAAGAATAGCCAAGCGGGTAAACGCTGCTCATTGACTGACATACCTTTTAGTAAGCTGATTAGTGGCGCAATACCCGTGCCAGCACCGATTAAAATGGTGGGGCAGAGGCGTTTAGGCAAATGGAAGCTTGCATGATGCCTAATGCGAGCACTTATCAGTTCATTTTCACTCAGATCACACAGATAATTTGAGGCAAGCCCCGGTTTACCTAAGTCATCGAAATGCCTGCGCACAAAAATCTCTAATTTAGATTCGTGTGGTGCGCTTGCAATTGAATAAACCCGAGGTGGTAGCGGCGTTAACACATCGACAAGTTGTTGAGCTGATGTTGCGCTTTCACCAAGCCAGTTCGATTGCCTTACTGCTTCAAATAGTGGCATTTCAGTATTCTGAAAAATGACGGGTTGCTGACAATCAAAGCCTTTTTCACGTAGCATTTGTTGACACTTAATTGCGTTGTATTTGGGTATTACTTCCAAAAGATCGCCAGCCTGATAAGTGAGTCCTTCGTTTTTAAAGGTTATTCTATGTGCAGCGCGCTTAGGCTTTTGTGGGTTCACTAGCGTGTTACTGCGGGTATTAAGAAGGTGATAATTATCATTCAATGAAACGGTTGATTGCTCCTTGCCAATAAAGTGGCTAATTTGTTGCCACCAATTGCTAATGGCATCTTTATCACCGCGGTCCACTTCAATCACATCGGTAATTTGCTTTGCACCTTTTGATGATAATAAGTGTGCAAGCTGATGGCCAAACGCACAAAAATGCTGATAGGTGCGATCGCCCAAAGCCAAAATTGAGAAATTCACCTTGCTAGTTAGCGTTTGCGTTTGCTTCATTTTATTAAGAAATGTCACCGCGGTTTCTGGCGGCGCACCTTCGCCATAAGTGCTGGCGATTAAAAGCACTTGGCGATACTGGCCTAAACAATCGGGTGTGAGAGAAGACAAACAACGCAGATCAAAGGTATTCGGTAGCTGTTTATGAAAGCGCTCTGCAATCGACATCGCAGTACCTGATTGACTGGCGAATGCAAGCAAGGTACTCGCTGCTTGACTACGGGCATTTAGTAAGCTGTAACAGCAGGCATAAAACACAAAACAGATACTCAATATACCTATTGATGTATACAGTGATAAACCGTTGTTTACGTCTAGGTTAAACAAGGTAAAGCAGCCACTAAATAGAGCGCATGCAACAAAGCAAAAGGCAAATAGCGATAGCCTTTGCTGCTCTTTTCGCTTCCCAAGAACCAATGAAATAACAACAATTACAGCACAGAACAATAAGCCGATTTGTTCTAATTGGTGAGCGATGGCGAGTTGGTTGCTAGACAGGTAATTGATTATCTCAAACTCTTGGTTAAGCACAATTAATCGAGTTTCATCGAAAAACTCAAGTTGTTTTATGGTAAAACTATCGAATACTTTCTCACCATTACTGTGTTGCGTAACCCCCTCAATTGAGAAGCGAGTTTGAGTATGGCTTGAATTTAACGAAAACATCCACGCCCATAAAACAAAGCCCAATAGAAAAAGCAACTTTATAAATAAATTCAATAAATACGATAAGTTAGCGTGCTGAGAGTTAATAAGGTTTTTGCCATATTTGACTAGCTGAAACATGTTTAATTTATAAATCTAAATGAAAATAATTATCATATGCTATTGCAAAGTGTCAGCGAACGCTAGTAGAATTTGCCCGACAAATAAGTAGACCGAAGATTTTTTAGTGGTATGGCAAGGTCAAATAGCCAAATGCAATTCGATGTTAGTTATGTATCTCGCATTATGCGCAAAATCCATATTTTCAGTGCAATGCCGGTATTGGTGTTGATGGTGTTTTTTGCAATTACGGGTATTTACCTAAACCATCCCGATTGGAAAGGTGGTGACGTTGAAAAACAACAGCAAACCATTGCGCTGCCAAAAAGTCTTACCGATTTACCCGACTGGCCAACTCATTATGCGAGCCACAGTTTAACCTTGTTGCATTGGCTGGATGTTGAACATGGTGTATCGGGTGTTGACTTCGAAATCGATTGGGATGAATTGGATAGCCTGGTTATTTTGAATTTATCTGGCCCAAATGGCAGCACGCTAATTGAGGCATTTATTGAAGAAGGGCAAGCACATGTTGATACACGACGCTTATCCCTTATCGATATGCTGAACAATGTACATCGGGCAAAGCACGTATCGGGCTTATGGCGCGTGCTTTCAGATATAAGCGCAATTTGTATGGTGCTGTTTTCGATCAGCGGTTTTTGGCTGGTTTTAGTTAACCGTATGGAGCGCAAAAACGCCAATATTTCGCTGCTACTCGGCAGTAGCTTGTTTGTCTTTATCATTACTTTAATGCATTAGGAGACGTATCGATGCTTAAGCAGTTAATTGCAGTGACTTCCTTTTTGTTTGCATCTGTCGCTGCGCATGCAAATACCTTAACCGTTGAATTTGAATTACCGAGTTTTACCACCGGCGACTATCACAAACCTTACGTTGCAATTTGGGCCGAAAGTAAAGCGCAAAATAAAACGTTGTTGCTTTGGCACTTAACTAAACGAAAAGAAGATAAATGGTTGGTGGATATTCGTCGTTGGTGGCGCAAACAAGGGCGTTATGGCGACACGCCAGATGGTGTAACTGGCGCGACAAAAGGCCCAGGTAAATATAGCGAAACACTCGATGTTGGCGATTTAAGCCAATTCAAACTGTTTATCGAAGTGGTACGTGAAGATGGCGGTCGCTCACTGTTAAAAACGCCAATCGACTTCTCAGATAACCAAGAACGCTATCACTTAGACGCTGATAAAGAAATTGGCGCTGTAACAATTATCAAAGGAAAATAATAATGAAATTCCAATTTGTTAACGTAACCGCGGGGCTAACACTTGCTTTGGCATCAGGTTTAGCAAGTGCCCATGATATTTATATTTGGCCAAGTTACTTTACGGTGAATAGCGAAAAGGCGGTTGACGTGCCAGTTCAAATCACTGCGTCACACACTACATACCGACCTGATTTTGCAATGCCAAGTGAAGGCGTAAAAGTATTTGCTGCCGACGGTAAGCAAGTTCGACGTATTGGTAGCTTTTATCAAGGTGCGCGTTTTTCAACATTCGATTTAGGTGTGGAAGGCGAAGGCACATATGCACTTGAATATCATCGCGGTCCAAACTATCACTCACGCTACAAAATTGGTAAGCGAGACACTGAAAAACGCATTCGCGGCAATAAATCACACGCTAAGGCTAATGCACCAAAAGGCGCACGAGATTTAGAAACCGCATCATACACAACCATTGCAATGTCGTACGTGACAAATAAGGCACCTACCAACGACGTACTCAAAGCAAAAAATAAAGGCTTTGAAGTACTGCCAATCACCCATCCGTCAGATTACGTAACTGGTGAAAATTTAACGGTTAGCTTGTTATTTAACGGCAAACCAGTGGCAAATCAAGATGTGGTCATTGAGCGCGAAGCGCCTCAATACAGTGAAAACCCAAAAGCCCTTGAACTGAAAAGTGATAAAGACGGCCTTGTGAACTTCAATTTCGCAAAAGGCGGGCGCTACATGCTGAAGGTTAATCATAAAATAGATAGTACCGATCCTGAAGCGGATGTTGAAATTACCCGCGTATACTACGCATTTGAAGTGATTTTTGAGTAAATCACGATGAAAAAGCTGATTCCCCCTGTGATTGGCATGTTGTCTTTAGCGCTATGCGCTAAAGCACATGCCCATTTTCCAACGCTAAACTGCCATGTCAGCAATACGGATGCAAAACTGCTTAGCTGCACCGCAGGTTATTCTGATGCAAGTCTAGCGGGTGAAGTAATACTCAAAGTGTACTCATACGATGAAGCGTTACTGCGTGAAGTAAAAACCGCGAGTGATGGCAGCGTGTCGCTTAGTAAGCCAAACGGCGAGTTTTATATTGTGTTTGATGCGGGTCATGAAAGCCCAGCCGAGTTTGATTATGCCGAACTTGAATAAACGCGCGTTTTACCAAGCTGGCTTTGTGGAAATTGTACCGCAGCAAGATGGGCGCAAGGAAAATACCTATTTTGTCGTGGCTATTGTATCAATAGTCGCGCTTGCAGCATTACTTCTTGTGCTCACGGTAGGCGAGCGAAGTAAACGTGTTGCACTGCCGGCAAATATTGTAAGCCTTAGCACCCAATTACAAAATGCCGCCGAAGAAATCGCTATTTTATCCAGTGTAGGCGAATTGGCAATGAGGCCTACATTAAACGAGCTGATCACCTACCAGATTGAACCTTTTTCCGAGCGTGAATTTGAATCACCGAAATCAGCTTGTTTTATACATCAACACGATAACCACCTAGTACGCCTTAACTTTCACGATTCGGGCTGGCAAGTGATGTGGCGCGAACAAACTCATAGCGCGATAGCGCACGGACATCATGACGATAGCGCGCTTTGCAATAACAATAATAAATGGCAACACGTAAGTAGCCAGACTAACCAAAATTAGAGGTTCGCTTGTTTTATAAAATTATGTTTAGTGTGATGGTGTTCTGCATCACGTTATCAAACGCATATGCACAGCATGGTAAGTTGCATGTCGGTGCGACCTTACACCCTTATTATGCCTATGTGGCAAATATTGTGGGTAACAAGGGTGAAGTAATTCCGCTCATTGAAACGGGATTTAATCCACACAATTACAGTTTAAGCCCTGCCGATATTAGTCGTTTAAAAAACATGGACGCGCTGGTCGTTAACGGTATTGGTCATGATGATTTTGCGCTCGATGGGTTAAATCGTATAAAACCGCAAGGCGTTACACTGATAAAAGCCAACGACCAAGTGCCGCTGCTGCGTAAAAACCATAAGGTGAATCCTCATACCTTTGTTTCTATCGATGCGGCAATCCGCCAAGTTTATGCCATCGCTAAATCACTTGGTCAATTGGCACCTGAGCACGCTAAGTACTTTAGTAAAAACGCTTTTTTATATGCCAAAAAATTGCGGGCGTTAAAAAAGCCAGTGCAAGATATTTTAATCAATCATGATTTATCGAATGTGCGTATAGCGAGCACCCACAACGCATATGGTTATTTATTGCAAGAGTTTGGCTTAACCGTGTCAGCTGTTGTTGAGCCCGCGCACGGGGTTTCTCCAAGTGCGTCGCAGTTACAACAAACGATTAATGAAATAAAAAAAGCCGACATAGACGTGCTGTTCACAGAACTTAATATGGCAAACAGCTATGTTGATGTAATTGAAAAAGCGACCGGCATTAAAGTGTATCATTTTTCACATATGACCCATGGTCAGTACAGCCAAGACCTAGTTGAACGGGAAATGAAGCACAACCTGACGATGCTCTCCAAAGCGCTGACATTTGCCGCATCAAAATCAGGTAACACGCTATGACAATTCATGCTCCTATCGTATGTGTTAGTGACTTAAGTGTCAGCATTAACAACAACCTGCTGTTAAATGACGTTAACTTGTCGGTACCTGCGGGAATTTGGCTAGGCGTGGTTGGGCCAAATGGCGGTGGTAAGTCAACATTGATTAAAGCCCTTATGGGACAAGTGCCACACCGCGGACAAATCGCCTTAGATTGGCCTGAGCAAAGTGCGCGGCGTATTGGTTATTTACCACAAATTGCGATTATTGAGCCCTCTTTACCGATAACTGTAAGCGATTACCTCACTATGGTATGCGATACCTGCCCAGTTTGGTTTCGGCATAAGCAAAAGCAAGCAATACGAAATGCTATGACGCGTTTGCAAATTGAAACCTTTAATAACAAACGCCTTGGTACATTATCGGCTGGCGAAAGACAACGCGTTTTACTTTGCGCTGCGCTAATTAATCAACCGGATATTCTGGTGCTAGATGAACCACTTGCCGGTGTAGACAAACAAGGCCATGCACTAATTCTTAATGTGTTATCAGAATTTCACCAAGCGGGTGGCAGCGTGATTATGGTTGAACACCACTGGCACGTGGTGGAGCAGTATTGTCAGTTTGTTGCGGTAATTGATGGGCAGTTGGTTGACTATGGTCCGATTGAACACGTATTTAGCCGCTTAAAGCCGAATGTCGCACCATTTGAGTTAGCAACATCAGCGTAGGAACATTATGTTGGACCTAGTACATACATTCTTTTCAAATCTAGTGAATATTGGTCTGTTACCAGAAATGTTCAGCTATGGTTTTTTGGTCAATGCCTTTTTAGCGTCTTTGTTAATAGGCCCCTTGTTGGGAGCATTAGGCACTTTAGTAGTGGTAAAACGCTTAGCCTTTTTATCAGAAGCAGTTGGCCACTCAGCACTCACCGGCGTATCCATTGGTATTCTACTTGGCGAACCAATTACCGCACCTTGGATCAGTTTATTTGCATTTTCATTATTGTTTGCCTTGTCGTTGCAGTGGGTGAGAGGGCGAACGACCGTGCCTTATGACGCACTAATTGGTGTGTTTCTGGCGTTTGCTTTGGCAATGGGGGCGGCGCTTTTAATGTTGGTTGCGCAACAAGTAAACGCCCATTTAGTAGAGCAAGTGTTATTTGGCTCGGTACTTACCGCCAATGAACAAGACTTACTCATTTTAGTAGTGATGTTTGTCATTATTGCGGTGCTTGCATGGCGTTTTTCAAATCAAGCATTCTTAACGGCAATTGCGCCTGAAATTGCAAAGAGCCGACGCATTAACACTAAGTTGCATGATTATGGCTTTGTTGTGCTTATTGCCTTGATGACAGTCGCTGCCGTGAAAATCATCGGTGCAATTTTAGTTGGTGCGTTGTTACTTATTCCTGCTGCAAGTGCGCGATTATTAGCCCATAACTTACGCAGCATGTTGTTATGGTCAGTAATGATTGCAACAACCAGCGCATTAATTGGCGTGTTGCTGCCAATGTATATGCAATGGGCTGTTACAACTGGGCCTGCAATTATATTAACCGCCTGTTGTTGGTTTGTATTTGCCATTAGCGTGCACAGCGTAAAAGGAGTAAGCACCCGTGCGTGATCTTATATTAGCCATGTTATTAACCTTAATGCCTTTGGCTGTAGGTGCGTTAGAGGCAAGCGAAAGTAAGTCTTTGAAAATTGTCACTGTGAGTCCAATAAGCCATAGCTTAGTGACAGCAATGGTTGAAAATACGCCTATTCAAGTGACTTATTTACCGCCAAAGCGTTTACCTGTAAGTCGCATCCCAAGCTGGATTAAGAAAAACAAAACGCGCAAGTTTGACCAGTTTGATGCGTATGTATCAATGCGGGCAGTAAAGCCACAATTTGATTTATATGCCAGTATGCGCCAAAGCAATATTCGTGTGGTTGAAATTGATATTGCTGAGGCTCTGTTGCCAAAGGGCGAAAAAGTCGTGTTACTAAACCAACAAGAGTATTTTTGGCTTAATAATAACAACTTACTACTTATGCTAGGCATTTTGAAGCGTGATTTAGTGAGCCTTTGGCCACAATTCTCTACAATGTTTAATGCCAATCAACAAGCGCTGTCGTCGCAAATTCGCAGTATTAATCGCGCGAGTAATGCGCTGTTAATTAAGCACGACGTCGCATTTATGGTGGCAAATGCGAAACAGGCGCCGTTTGTTAATGGCTTTGCGACAGATTTAGCGACTCAGCAAGACGCACAAGCCCTAGGTCTAAATTACTTATTAGTCGATAAAGTTAAGAAAACGCCATCGCCTAATACCTGGCATATTGATGATTTTAGTCGATTTAACAAAGCGCCATTAATTGCGCGTTTAAAAAGTAATTTTAATGCATTATCCCAAACACTTTCTCAATTATAAAAGAGGTTGAAAATGAAAGGTCCAATTAAAACCTTATCGGCCATTGCTGTGGTTGCAGCAATTCATAGTTTTTCAGTTGTAGCAGCAGAAAAATCCCATTTTAGCTATAGCTGGATTGATACTTGGGATACAGATAACAATCAACAAGTAACGATTGAAGAGTTTTTTAAAGCACGAAAAACACGCTTTGACCTTGCTGATGAAAATAAAGACAGCCTAGTGAACTTAGATGAATATCGTAACGAATACGAAAATCGTCTCGACCAAAAAATTGCACAAGAGCGTACACAAAGCGTTAAGCAAACAAAAATGCGCTTTAACGCAATGGATAAAAACGACGACGACATAATGTCGAAAGACGAATACATGGATGTTGCAAAGCGCGGTTTTGATTTTTTTGATACGGATAAAAACGGCATGATCACCGATGAAGATCCGAAACCTGAATACAAACCGCGTAAAAAAACTAAGCAAAAAAGCGAAGAAGAAATTAAAAAACAACAACGCGAGCGCAAAATAGCCAGTGCGAAACGTGTTGTAAAAATGCCAACTACGCATAATAAAAAGGGCATGGTTGCGATTTACGACGCTAATGGCAATGGCAGTGTGTCTTGGCAAGAGTACATGGCAGTGCGTGAAGAAATGTTCGCAAGAACAGATGAAAACGGTGACGGCCAACTGGTATTTGACGAATATTTAGCAGAATTTGAAAACAGACTTGATACGCAAATTGCAAAAGCCCGTGAAAAACGCGTAGCACGTACCGATAAACGCTTTGCAATCCTTGATGTAGACAGCAATGGTATGACATTTGAGGAGTTTCAATTGTCAGGTGTGCGCAGTTTTGTACGTTATGACAAAAACAAAGACGGCAAAGTTGAGTTTGACGAAAAGGCTAAAGCACAACTAGCTAACAGCGATGCTAAAAAACAAGACGGTAAACTGTAACGGTTGCGGGTCAAAAATTCCAAACATTCAGGGGGAGTAATCCCCCTTTAAATTTAAAAAAGGTAAATGATGCGTTTTGTGGTTTTGATCGCAGCACTTGTGTGCGGATTTAACGCAGTGGCAAAACAGTACGCCACAACGGCCTATTTAGGCACATCTGTTCAGTTTACTATAGAGGATGTCACCGGGACTGAACAAAACCAAGCGTTTGAGTTAGTTAAACAAGAGTTAACACGCTTGGATATGATTTTATCGCGCTATAACAAAAGTAGTTCCCTTTCGATTTTAAATCGTGAGAAACAACTAAAAAATGCACCTGTTGAGCTTATCGACGTACTCAAGTTATGTCAGCAATGGCAAGTAAGTACCACTAACCATTTTAGTTGTCGACTAGGCAGTATTTTACCAATTTGGCAACAGGCTGAACAAACGCAAACTATGCCATCGCGCATTGAGGTAAGACGCGAGGCCCGTTCGTTACGCGATAAAACAATCTTAATTAATGGGTCACACATCACCCTTGATGAGGAACTAACGCTTGATGTTAATGGTATCGCGAAAGGGTTTATCATAGATAAAGTGTATGACTTACTTGTTGCCCGTTATAGTGAAAGCCGCTTTAAAATTGATATTGGCGGCGATGGTCGTCATTACGGCGCGTGGCCAATCGCATTTACAAACCCAAATGTTAAGAACGCAACGCAGGTGATGTTAACTAATTTGGAAAATCACGCATATGCAGCAAGTGGCCTTGCGTTTCGTCATTTTCAAATCAAGCACAATACGTTTAGCCATATTTTTGCCCCCCGCGATGGCTGGCCCATTACAAAGCCTATCGGCGCTGCGGTAATTGCAAAAACAACTACAAATGCTGATGCCATTGCAACCGCGTTAACCACAATGAATGGTGTAAATGCCATTCATTGGCTTAATAAGCATGACGTAGCAGGCGTATTATTTTTGCCTGACGGGCGCGTTGTTTATTCAAAAACATGGCAACAACGCGATGTATCAAAACACAAAGCAAAGCTGACATTTGATTACACGTTACCTGAATTTGATATTGCCGATTACCGTAAACCTTATGTTGCGATATGGCTATCAGACCCTAAAGGTAAACCAATAAAACAAATGGCTATTCTTGGTGATAGCGAAAGATGGTGGCAGCAAAGCAGGCGTTGGTGGCGAAAAGTAGGGCGCAAGGAAAATAGTGTTTTTCCACATCTTGCCCATGCAACGCGAAAGCCAGGGCAACACAGTATCACATGGTTTGGCGAGGACGATTTTGGCGAAATTGTCACTGAAAATGAATTGATATTGCATATTGAAGTTAGCCGAGAGCACGGTGATATCAGTTATCAAAAGTTGCCATTTAATCTCACGAAACAAGCCCCAATAACTCACGGTGGAAAAGGGGAAATAGGGCAACTTAATCTGACGATTACGCCGTAAAAGCCAAGCGCTAGTTCAAAAAGTGGCAACAAAAGCACTACAAAAATTGGCTGTACGGACTAACATGCTCTAGCGTAAATTATATAAAAACGGCATAAGGATTTGCCGCTTACTTTCTTAAAATACTCACTTCACTTTTATGTTGTTTAGCTCAAGCTACTTAAGTTTTATGTGAAAACTTGGTTTTGACGAAAAATCACCAATAAAATTTATATTATTTTTTAATATATCAATCATTTATTTGTTTTCCTGTAGTGGATTTAGCGCAGTTAACGGTATTGCGAAAAAAAGTATAATTTACCTTGCATTAAAAACGCGAATCATTATCATTACGACTCGAGTGCGATGACTATGAATTTTAAATGTGAGGATACTCTTTTGCGCTTTACTCTATCTAAGCTAAGCACCGCAATTTCATTTGCATCAGTTGTTTCAATCGCGGGCGCAAGCCCATATGCGTTGGCAAATACGCAGGTCACAACACTAGAAAAAACAAAATTATCTGCCAACAAGCGCGTTGAATCTAAGTCGCAAACGGAGCTCGACAGCGTGTCAGTTTCGTCAAACGTAATGCAAGATATTAATGATGTAGCTGACTACATTCCAGGTGTAGACGTTGCAAGCATGGGCCGTTTTGGTAATAACGGTTTTAATATTCGCGGTATGGAAGGCGATCGTATTGCGATTACGGTTGATGGCTTAACCCAAGGTGAAACACTCGATCCCCCTTCATTTGCGCCTTATGAGTATTTTCGAGCGAGTCGTAACTCGACTGAAATTGAGCATATGAAAGCTATTCAAATTGTTAAAGGCGCAAACTCAGTAATCAGTGGTTCTGGTTCGCTTGGTGGTGCAGTGATGTTTACCACCATGAGTGCCTCAGATTTACTTGACGGCGATGAAAATCAAACCCGTGGTTATTTCAAGTTTGGTTATGATGAGCGCGATGAACAAGCGCAAGGCACAATTGCAGTGGCTAACAAGTTTGGTGGGCTAGAAACACTACTAATGTACACAAAACGTCAGGGCAGTGAATCAAGTAACCACTCTGGAAACCCTGATACAACGGGTGCATCGCGAGAAAGGCCAGATCCACTCGACTTTAACAGCGACGCACTTTTGTTTAAAACCCAGTATCAGTTTAACGACGTTCATGAACTAGGCTTTGTTGTTGAAAATGACGATAACCTGTCGCAAGTAGAAAACCTATCGCGCGTTTCAAGCAGTATTCAACGTCGTTTTTCAGATGATGAACAAAATCGTGCCCGATACGGTGTATTTTATTACTTAACGCTAGATACCGTAGCATTTGATGAGCTGGATGTACGTTTTGATTATCAAGATATTTTTACCTCTGGTGTAACTAATATGCATTACGCGGCGTGTCTTGAATACTCACCGAGTTACCAATGCTTAGTGCTAGGAGAAGCGTATTTACGTCAAGAGCAACGCGAACTAACACAACAGACTTCAACCCTTGCATTTGATTTTTCAAAGCAACTAGTTACTGGGCAAATGCGCCACGATATTGTTTACGGTACAAGCTTTGAAACGCGTGAACTTGAAAATAATATGTGGGACCACCGTTACAATGGGCTGACAACTGATTCAGGTTATCAACAATTAAGACGCCCTCTTGCTGATGGCACAACTCATTATCCAATAAAAGATGCTAACTTTATTCCTCAAACAGACGTTGCGATTTGGAATGCGTATTTACGTGATAGCGTGACTGTAACAGACGCGTTAACGTTAAGTGCGGGATTGCGATATGACGATTACAGCTATCAGCCAGAGTTCGACCAGTATTTCACAAATGATCAAGGCCTTGTTAAAGACGTTGATATGAATGCATTTACGTGGCAGCTTTCTGCAAACTACGAAATAACACCAAATCACTCAGTGATTGTTGACCTTGGCACAGGTTTTAGAGCGCCATCTGTTGAGCAAGTTTATTATGGCTCACGCGGTGCAACGGTTGATGATTGGCAACTTGTACCAAACTATGATTTAAAACCTGAATCAGCATTTAATATGGAACTCGGTTATCAGTGGCAAAATGATAACGGCCGAGTACGTGTGTCGGTATTTGACAGTGAGTACACGGATTTTATTGATAATGTTACTTATACCCGCGATTTAGCGACACCAACAACCAAGCGCGTGTATGACCCTTCATGTGGTTGTTACAAGCAAATGGAGGTCACTACAGATGACTATCAACGACCTGAAAACATCGGTGAAGCAAGTGTTCAAGGTGTTGAGTTAGATGCGCTTTATCGCTTTAATAATGGTTTAGAGTTGCGCGCTGCTTACACCCATTCTGAAGGTGAATATGACAATGGCGACCCAATGCTAACCGTTTCACCAGACTCGGCAGTTGTCAGTGTTGGTTATGATTCACAGTCACTATGGCGTGTTATGGCGCAAGTTCGTCATCAAGCTGAGAAAAAGGCAAGCGATGCATACACCACAAATGCACAAGGCGAGCAGGTTCAAGCGACCGATTTCCTGAGTGATACGTCGACCGTAGTTGATCTAATCGCTAATTTCGATATCACAGATAACATGGTGATAAATATCGCGGCACGTAATTTATTCGATGAAGAGTACTACAACTGGCAGCGCATTCGTTTTGTGTCAGAAGGTTCAGGCGGTTTTAGAGGCGGTGTTGCTAACGACGGCATTAAACGTTACTCAGAGCCGGGTAGAAGTGTTTCTGCCAACATTAACGTTAGATTTTAAGCGTTAATCAATCATAAATTTCCCGTTGGTTTAATAACAAAGCCTGCAATGTATGCAGGCTTTTTTATTTATATGCATCCAGTTACATACTGGTAGAGTGTTGTAAGTAGTCAATGGCTTTATTTAGGGCAGGATCAGCACCTTGGTTATCTTTATCTGTTGGGATAACTAATATATGTGGCTCAAAATCTTCTCTAAAGGTGCCATTTACATGGTATAAACGCTCAAATGCCATTTCTAGCCACGCATCACTTTGTTCTAAAGTCACTGTTTTAATGCCTCCGAGTAAATCGGCCATGGGTGCGCCAATCACGGTTTGTGCACCAAGGGCGTCAAGTCCAATAGTCATACCTTCACCCATGCTGCCGGTCCAACGACCAGCAAGCACAATAAATGGCTTTGCATAGTGTGGTTTAGTTGGCGTAACAAACGCTGTTTGCATTGGTGCTTTGTGATACGCCATGTTAGACGTTTGTGTGCGATAGGTTTGATACGGTGTCTTTTCGATAACAAAGTGACCCAGAATGGGTTCTGCAACGCCAGTATTGCCGCCACTTGGTGTATTACGCAAATCAATAATCAGTGCGCGTGTGTGCTTAAGTGCGTTAATCGCTTTTTTAAAGGAGGCCGCCGTTTGGTTGTTACCAAGGGAATTATTAAAGCGGATATAGCCGAGACCATCTAAATTACGGTAGCTTAATGTAGGCCCATCGTTGAGTGCATTAATCGCATCATAACTGGCGGCAAGTGTAATGGTTTTTTGAGTCCCTTTGTTATTTGTAAAGGTAATCGCTCGCGTTTGTTTACGAAGGCCGCCAAGTACAACATTTACCCCATACTCAATTTGTTGTGGCGATAAGGTTTCAAACCCTTGAGCAAATAAGCTGGCGACAAGAGCCTTTATTGGCTGGTTATCCATTTTGATAATTTTTGAACCTAATGTGAGAGTGCTTTTATCTGCAGCTGAACCAGCTTTGATATCTTGCACAATAAATTGGTCGTTTTGATAAATCGCGCGGATATCGGAGCCAGTTGGAAATACACTAAAATCATTTTTATCGTAGGGACCAAGGTTTAAATGCGGGTCAGAAAAGGTACGCATAAGCTGCTGGCTAATGTCATTAAACTCAGCCTTGTTTTTAGCCTTCAGCGCTTTACTTTTAAACTGGTTCAATACTGTATTTGCATTGTTTAACCTATCAAAATAGGCGTATTGCTTTGTCAGTACGTGTTCAACCTCTTGCCATGCGCTTGTTGCGTTAAACGCTGTGGCAGCGTTTACATTAAACGTAGCAAGCGTTAAAATCGGCAAGCTCAGGCAAAGTGGTGTAATTAACTTAGTTTTAAGTGATGCAAACATGTATCGGTAAACCTTTGTTATTGTTCTATTTGTTGTGTTGTTTATTACTGATTGTTGAGAGCGCAAGCTAGTTAAGCGAAGTAATAATGTGCTGCTCTGAGACACCGTAGTAACTGGCTAGCAATAAACATTTTTGTTCGATGTAATCGGATGTTAGGTCAAAATCGGTACGCTGTTTTTTAAATCGCTTTAGTGCAGAATTTAAGTTGTCGCTGTTTAAGGTGATTTGGCTACGCTCTATTTCACATAGCGCAATAAACGCGGTGAGTTCATGGTTTGGTAAAACAGTGCTTTGAATATTTAAATGCAGGTAACATTCAAGCGGCGTTAACCCATTTGATTCACGTTGGCTCAGTGCTTTTGGTAAAAACACATTACTTTCAAATAATAAGAGTGAGCGAACATAAGTAAAGGGCACATTTGTGTGCTCACCGCGGGCAACAAATAGGTAATGCAAGACATTGCGCTTCATTGAATCTTGCAGCGAAAAGTTTGCCATTTTCTGCAATAACGGCGTAAAAAACGATAATGCTTGGTTATTTTTAAGTTGCGATACTAACGGCGTGGGCATTGGGTGTTCGCCGTTTAGCGTGACACTTAAACGTTGAAAATAATCAAATGAGTTCACGTTTTTATTGGCCTGCAAGTTTAAAAACAGCATTATGTGTGCTTGACTCTGAGGCGTTTGCGTTAAATAAAACGTGGTGATTTCTTTTATATTGCCAGTTTTAAGCAAGCCTATGAAATGGCTAACAACTTGATCCATAGTGTAATTCAATTAATTTATACGCGTTTACATTAACACAGAAAGCTAAGTGTGTTGAACTTTGCTGTCTATTTCTAGAGCGAATGGCTTAGTGAAAATAGTAACCGTTTATGTATTTTCGCTAGATGGTAACCTCGATACTTGCTGTAAAACTAAATCGACATGCTTATTACTCATCAAACTTAAGATTGTAATCAATTTCATCAAAATGCAGGTAAATACATACGCCTTCACCCTCGATACTTTGAAATTCGATTTCACCTTTAAGGCGTTGCGTGACCAAGTTGTACACAATACTCAGCCCCAAACCGGTTCCGCCTTTGGCACGTTTTGTTGTTACAAAGGGTTCGAAAATTTTGTCGAGCAATGACTCTTTTACACCTGCACCGTCATCCATGTAACGGAAGTGCAGTGTTGCCCCTACCATTTTCGCCACGATATTAATGTTTAAGGTTTTATTTGGTTCACTGCCGTGACGTAAACTGTTAACAATAAGGATTGTAAATATCTGATTAAACGCACCTAAATAGCTTTTAATAACCAGTCCATTTGTCGCTTCGACGCTAACGTTAACATCGTACTTATCAAGTTCGTGTTTTAGGCTATCAAACAGGTTATTTAAAAAGGTTTCGACATTAAACTCGACTAATTCATCGTATTCTTGATGCGACGCAACTTGCTTAAAGTTGTTAATTAAACTTGCTGAACGGTTTAAATTTGACTCCATCAAACTTAAGCAGTTTTCTGCATCCAAGATCATTTGCTCAAGGGTGTTTTTTTGCAATGTGCCTTGGTTAAAGGAGTGTTTAAGTTGCTCTACTTGATCTCTTAAATGGGACTCGCTGGTTATCGCAATGCCAAGCGGTGTATTTAGCTCATGGGCAAAGCCTTTTACCATAGTACCAAGACTTGCCATTTTCGCGTCTTCAATTAAGCGCTTTTGCGCCAAACTTAATCGATTAATTAGTTCCTCAATATGGGCAAGTAGGTTATCAATATTTTTAGCCAGATCGGTTACTTCGTCATCACCACGTATATTACTGCGCATTGAAAAGGTATCAGATTGGCAAATTGAACTGATAAATGCATTTAGCTTAAATAAGCCATATCCAATGCGTCGATTAATTAAAAATGAGCTTAGTAAACTAAATGCTAAAAATACAAATGTAACGCTGAACGTGATGAACAACACTTGATTACTGGCGTCTTTTGCGCGCTCGTTTAAAAGTAAAGATAGGTTTGTAAAGCGCTCATTGATAACCTGTGACAGCACTTTATTTTTACCGGCAACACCAAGGGTGGACGACTGTCCCATGGTGTCTAGGAGTGCGGTATATTGGGTAAAGTTGTAATCATAGTCTTTTAAATTATCGATTAACTGGGTTTTTAACTCGCTGTTATGCGTTTGTAGGTACACCTTTATTTGTACTAATGTTTGTTTATGTAGTTCTAAGTACTTTTTATTCCAGCGTAATAAGTAGTCTTTTTCTCGGCGTCTTAATTCTAATATCATTATCTCAAGCGTTTGATCGTTAATTTGCTGGCTTACGGTTTGAATTGCATGAATGGATTTTCTAAAGCTGCCACGAATACCTTGATCTTCATTAAAACCAAGTTGTTTTTGAATGGCGATTTGTTTATTAAGATTTTGTTCAAACTGGCGCATTGCTTCTTGAATTTGCGTAAGCAGTCGCGCTGCAATTTCAAGGTCTGCTACTTGTTTAAATAGCGCAAAATGCAGTTGTGAATAATCATCAAACTGCTCTTTTGACCATTCAAGCATTTGCTCGTCTTTATCAAGGGAAAACTCTTGTTGTAAATTAACGGTGTCAGACAATACCTGTTTAAAGTCGGTTAGCGATTGCGTAATACGGTAGTGACTAGCGACTTTTTGATAAATTATGGCGCCACACGTGAGCACCACAATAAAACTGATTAACAAAGCGACTTGCGAGCTTATAAAGGCTGTTTTTAGTTTCATATTTGGCTGCCTGATCCATTTTTATAAAGTGTAGGTCAAAATATTTAGGTGTAAACGGTTGAACTTATGTTAGTTTCAAACGTTAAATTTTGTGCGTCAGTTAAATGGCCAATAAACGGTACTTTTCTTCAGCAAGCAATATGGCTGTTGGCAGTTGGTTTAGCAATTGCGCAAAGTTAGCGTACTGGTTTTGCCAACTAAGTAGAACTTCATTGCTCGCGATTAACTCATTTAATACATCAAGCTCAAGTGCCTGATGCTTGCAATAAATTTGGGTCGTTAAATCGCAAAACTGCACTCTGCGAATTGTCTCTAACAAAGGCATAAACTGTTTAAATTTATCGGGCAGGTTATCGTGATGATGGAAATAAATTATCTCGGGAATAGGGCTTGGGATATGCCATGTTTTACAAATTTTCGCGCCATTAAACGCGTGTTGACGCTGTAAATAGGCAATACGGTGCTTTTCATAGGGCTTTGGCAAATACCAAGTTAAATCGTCAAGTGATTCAAAGTACTTGGCATACAGTTTGTGGTTTAATGTGATGTCTATATCGTGTAATAAACCAACCAAGTAAGCCATATCAGCGGTGATCACGCTGCGTAACAGTACGTCATAGGTGGTTTTTAGTAATTCCGCTGAGATTAACGATTGACGCCACAATTGTTTTTCAAATTGACTGGTGGGCACAAATACCTTGGTCAGTGCCACTAAGTTTATTAAGTTAAATACCTCTTTTGTGCCCATGCGCACAATCGCATCTTTAATACTGCGAATGGGTTTAATAGCGGCTTGTTTAGCGGTGTTGCTTAGTTGAATTATTTTGAGGGCAAGGGGCGGATCGCGCTCTGCGAGTTTTTCAATTTTGTTGAAGTAATCTTTATCATCAAGCGGAATGCTCAACAATTCGACCAATATTGTCGGTAATATTGGCAAATCGGATACCTGTTCTTGTGGTGATGCTTGGCGTGTTGCCATTCACAAACCTTAAGATGAAAGTCATTTCAATTTGCCAATAAGTATAGTTAACCAAAACTCGAGATAACAAATTACATCATAAAAGTAATGTTTATTTATTCGGGTGGTAGCAGTTTGCAATAAGCTTATAATTGATAAGCACAATTGCGTTTTAACCTAATAACTTATTAAGTACTAAATCTGAGTATTTAGCTTAACTAAAATCACTTAACGTGAATTTAGCTTAGTCACGCTATTAACAGGCTGGTTGATTACTTATAAACTTCAGCCACTTTAAGTAAAACATCCTCATGTAACCTAACTTTAAAATTAGGGTTTACGTAATTAAACTGCACTAATCCTTTTTCATCAATCACGTAAATAGCGGGTACAGGTAATACTAATCGAGGTTCACCGGCTTTATTACGCTTTAGCGGATTGGTTAAATTAAGGCGTTTAACATAGCGTTGAGTTGTTTTGGCGTCAGTAAAAAATGCAATACCAAAGGCTTTGCTGATCTCGCTGTTGTAGTCAGACAATAAATCGTATTGCAGTGACATTGTTTCAACGCTTTTGCTTAGGTCTTTCGGTGCGTCAGTGGAAATGCCAACGAGTTTAAAGCCAAGTTGCTTTAGTTCTGGCTCAATTTTTTTGAGTTGCCCCATTTGGGTATTACAAAACGGGCACCAGCCTCCACGATAGAAAAATAAAATCGCTTTGTCGCCATTTAGATATTCTTTTAGCGATGTAGTTTTACCGTTTATTTGAGTAACCTCAACATCTGGAATGGTCTGTCCATTCAATAAAGGGGTAACCTCATCACTCGATTCAGCGATTGGCTTTGCGCTAAGTAAAAACGGAACAATTAGCGCAAGGCATAGTAAAAAACGTTTCATATTTGGGGTCCTAGTAATTACGTTACTTACTTGACCCGACAAGTACTTATTAAATTTCAAATGCTTTTAAAAAGATAAAAAAGGCGCTAATTTAGCACCTTTTTTAGTGATATAAATTAAACCAGCTCCTGCAGCATCTCTTCGCTGTATGGGGTAAGTTCTTCTGCATTTTTTACTCGTTCAACGTAATTTGGGTTGGCAATAAATGGACGACCAATGGCAAGCAAATCAAAACGCCCCTGATTAATTGCCAATTCACCCGATTGGGCACTAAAACCGCCGTTACCCACTAATGTATGTGGATAGTTTTCGCGCACATAGTCAGATACGCGACCACCTAGGTACTCAAAGCGTTGCTCATCATCAAAAATACCAATGTGTAAATATGCAAGTTCGCGCTCTGAAAGTGCATCGAGTAAATAGTCAAATACTGCGCGGTCGTCTGCATGGGGTTCAAGATTAAAATAGGCTCCTGGAGAAATACGAAACGCTGTACGTTTAGCGCCAATTCGTTCGGAAATAGCGTCTACCACAAGCAGAGCAAAGCGTGACATGTTTTCTGGCGAGCCACCAAATTCATCAGTACGATGATTGCTGTTGTAATGTAAAAATTGGTCGATTAAATAACCATTTGCACCGTGAATTTCAACACCATCGAAACCTGCATCTATGGCATTGCTTGCCGCTTGGGCATAGTCTTTTACTAATTGCTCAATTTGCGCAACGGTAACAGGAGTCGGCTCAATATATTCAAGTTCACGCATCCGTGGCACAGTACCTTCAACTTTTAACGCACTTGGCGCTAATACATTGTTGCCATTAAAAAAGTGAGGGTGAGCAACACGACCTGTGTGCCAAAGTTGTGCAAAAATTTTGCCGCCGTTGTTATGTACTGCCTTTGTAACGCGTTGCCAACCTTGAATTTGTTCCGCGGTGAATAATCCCGGTGTATTTGGATAACCTTGGCCGTCGGCGCGAATAATAGTCGCTTCTGAAATAATCAGGCCCGCATTTGCGCGCTTTGCGTAATATGTTGCCATTTGCTCTGTAGGTACGAGGTTTTCATCAGCCATACAGCGTGTTAATGGTGCCATTAAAATACGGTTTTGTAATGTGATTTCAGCGTTTAACGCAACTTCATCAAAAAGTGATTTAGCCATGTGTTTATGTCTCGCTAATTTGAATGATTATTCAAGTTAGCTCAATTTGAATGTTCATTCAAGTACTTTTTTGAACAAATATTCAAATTAAGTTATATTGGCAAACTATTGATTAAGAGGTTCGCTATGAGAAGTGCTGAATTTGATCGCGAAACGGTTTTGCGATCTGCGATGAATGCGTTTATGCATAAAGGATACAACAAAACCAGCATGCAAGACCTAAAGGCCGCAACGGGTTTGCATCCAGGTTCAATATATTGCGCTTTTGAAAATAAAAAAGGGTTACTGCTTGCAGCAATTGGTCAGTATAACCAAGACAGCACTGCATTTTTTAACGCCTTCTTTGAAAAAGAGCCATCGCCATTAGCAGGTTTAAATGCGTATCTTAACCATATTGTTGAGCAATGTTTAAGTTGCGAACCTGAAGCGTCGTGTTTATTACAAAAAGCACTTAATGAATTGGCGGAACAGGATTCCGACGTGCAAACGCTTGTTACAGAGCAACTTCATCGTTGGCAAGCAGGATTAGAAGCAATCATTGAAAAAGGCATTCTTGCGGGTGAAATTATTGGTTTGCGTGATGCAAAGTGCAGGGCACGTTCGTTGGTGATGAGTATTTATGGCTTACGTACGTATGGTTACACACACCCAGAGCCAGATGAGTTAAAAGCACTGGCAAAACAGGTGATTAACGATATTTCTGTGTAGTTATTTGCGTTCAATAATAGGCTTTAATAGCGAAATTAAACTAACTAGCAATTAATAAACGAGCGCTTAATTACTGCGGCAATGAACCAGATTGAAAGGTGGTTTTTTAAACTTAATGTTTAAATGCGATGGTGAGGCTTTTTTAAACTAGGCAGAGCTTTGTTATTGCAAACAATTTAATGTGCTCAAGTATTGTGACAAGCATGAATTGTATCAGGCTAGGTTTTACTGAGTGAATATAAAAAACAGGCACAAAAAAAGCGAGTTAATAACTCGCTTTTTTCTTGTAGTGACTAATTAAAGTACTACAACGTTCGCAGCTTGAAGACCTTTTTGACCGTCTTCAACTTCGAAAGAAACCGCTTGACCTTCAGCAAGAGTTTTGAAACCTTCTGACTGGATTGCACGGAAATGTACGAATACGTCTTTGCCGCCGTCGTTTTGTGAAATAAAGCCAAAACCTTTTGACTCGTCAAACCATTTTACAACGCCATCTACTTTGTTAGACATGTTTTTAACCTTTTTTAAAAGTGTATATTTTGGTGATTATCACCGTCGGGCTTAATTTATATTTCAGCTAATATCGCATCTAGCATCTGGTACAACTTTTAAAAAGGAGTAACGAAGGAACAACGCAGTAATAGGGATTGATCTATGTTTTAAGCGCTTTGAATATTAGTCCTTTAAGGGGGTTTTGTCTAGTAAAATTGGCATTTAATAGGTCGGATTAGTTAATAAAGGCACGAATTTGCTACGCTTTACACAGGTGTTAAGCAAAAAGTACACATTTTAATAGCGCGGTATTAGGCAAACACTGACATATTTTATTCAACATGTTTTAATTACGTGCGTCTCTAAGATATGCTTTTGAGTTATATAACATCGCATATGTTAGGCGTAATGAAACACATGTATTAAATAGCGCCGTATAACGCATAATAATTTTTGGAGCTTAGCTATGTCGTGCCCACATCATAACTTTCGTGAACTAGAAAAAGACATTCACACCGATTTTAAAGACGACATGTCGTATGGTGATTACCTTCAGTTGCCACAAATCCTCACCGCGCAAAAGCCACTATCAAACCAGCATGATGAAATGCTGTTTATTGTGATTCACCAATCGAGTGAACTTTGGTTAAAGCTGGCAGGGCATGAATTAAGCGCCGCAATAGACAATTTAAATAATGGCGATTTTGGCCATGCGTTTAAAGTGATTTCTCGCGTAAAACAAATTTTTAATCAGTTAACTCAATCGTGGAATATTTTATCAACATTAACACCGGTTGATTATTTAAAGTTTCGCGATGCGCTTGGTCACTCGTCAGGTTTCCAATCGTATGGTTACCGCAAGCTTGAGTTTTTACTTGGAAACAAAAATCACAGCTTATTAAAAGTACATGAGAGTGATGAGCAAGTGCACACAGAATTATCTACTATTCTAAATGCGCCGAGCTTATACGATGTCACTTTATCCATTCTTGCCAAACAAGGGCTAGAAATTAATGAAAGCCATTTGCAGCGTGATAAAAGTCAACCGTATGAAAAAAATGAGTCCGTACTAAATGCATGGCTTGAAGTTTATAAAGACGCTGACAAGTATTTTGAGCTATACGAACTTGCTGAAAAACTAGTTGATATTGAAGACAGTTTCCAACAATGGCGCTTTAAGCATATGTACACAGTACAGCGTATAATCGGGAACAAGTCGGGTACAGGTGGTTCATCAGGCGTGGCGTTTTTGAAAAAAGCGTTGGATATTAGCTTTTTCCCAGAGTTATTTGAACTTAGAACTAAACTGTAACAGGAGTAAAAACAATGACAACCGCACACCAGTTACAAGGGTTTTATTCTGAATTTGACGTGACCAATCGTATTCTTTTGTCTGGTCACTCGCATCAAGCGTGGCCCAATGCAGCAAAACAAGGGTTAATTGATTGTTTTAACGATGCGGCAAAGCATATTGACGATAAATGGGGCGCAGCATTTGAAAAGGCCGATAAAGTGCGTGATTTCTATCGTACTTTACTCGGTGAGCCACAAGGTGAAATTGCGCTAGGTCAGTCTACCCATGAACTAATTTTACGCTTTTTATCCGACTTAAACTGTTTTAAGCATAAAAAACAAACACCGATAAAAATCGTCACCACTAATGGTGAATTTCATTCAATGCGTCGCCAGTTAGATCGTTTAAAAGACGTCAATATTGACGTTAAGGTGATTGATACTCAACCGCAAGACACCTTGGCAGAGCGTTTAATTAACGCATTAGATAAAGACACAGATGCCATGTTAGTCTCTGCGGTGTTTTTTGCATCCAGTCGTATTTTCCATCAAGTTGGCGACGTTGCGGTTGCTGCAAACGCGTTAAACATACCGTGTTTAGTGGATGTGTATCACGCGCTTAATGTCATTCCATTTAGTTTAGCGAGCTGGAAACTTGAAACTGCGTTTATTGTTGGCGGTGGTTATAAATATTGCCAAGCTGGCGAAGGGAACTGCTTTATGCGCATTCCAAAAGGGCATAATGGTAGTCCAATTATTACCGGTTGGTTTGCTGAATTTGAAAGCCTTGATCAAGCCCCTGGACAAGTCGGGTACGGCCAAGGGCAAGGTGCATTTACCGGTTCTACATATGACCCAACAAGCCATTACCGCGCTGCGGCTGTATTTGATTTTTTTAATGCGCAAGGATTAAGTGCAGAACGACTTGCTGACATTAATAAACAGCAAATAACACGCCTTTGGCAAGGCATTGAAAGTATTGCGCTAATCCCAGGCTTACTTACTTTGCCAGAGCATGGCATTGAAAATAATGCAGGATTTTTGTCATTGACGACACCTGAGGCTGCAACTTGGGTGAAAAAGCTAGCGGAGCAGGGAATTCAAACCGATAGTCGTGGTAACCAATTACGTCTAGGGCCAGCACCTTATGTAACAGATGAACAGCTCGACAATGCACTTGATGTAATAGCAAATATCGCAAAAACGTTGGTATAAACATGTGCTTCTAAGCAGTATTGCCGTCTTTTTTAGGAAAAGGCGGTCATGCACAACATTTAGATTTGTGAGATTGATTAGCGTTTATATCATGTCTCTAAATCCTGACGCTTCGAGTAGTAACGTATCGGCTCAGGTAAAACTCTAAACTCCCTCCAGACACGTTAGACCTAAACCCCTTATTAGACTAATAGCTATAGGTTAATGTTGTTACGCTAATTTAAATTGGAAACAAACCAAGTAATTGATTTAAAACTACTAAATTTAAACTTAGATAATAACTGATTAAATTTAAATCTAAAAAAGGCCGTTTTTCAAATAGCTACTCGACTTATGGCTAACTTTCATTAAGCAACGACTCCGCTATGGTGTTTTCATAATAAAAATCTCATCTGTAGTAGG
Source organism: Pseudoalteromonas sp. MMG024 (assembly GCF_021654175.1). Taxonomy (NCBI): domain Bacteria; kingdom Pseudomonadati; phylum Pseudomonadota; class Gammaproteobacteria; order Alteromonadales; family Pseudoalteromonadaceae; genus Pseudoalteromonas; species Pseudoalteromonas sp. MMG024. Next base: position 188,893 of record NZ_JAKFZO010000006.1, on the reverse strand, counting down.
AGATACAATGACAACACCAACAGACACCAATCGCGATACGCATAGCGCAAGTTATGAATCGCTTCACAAACCAAGCGCTGAATTTAACACGCGCGATGAGTATTTAGAGCATGAATTACAAATTATGCAGCCCAAACGCTGGCGCCCTAATTTACCGTTTCGTGATTATCGTTTTGAATTAGAAGATACCATTCCAGCAATGGCGGGCACCATTGGCAAAGTAGTTATGGTAGGCGCAATTGCAGCGACGTTTGCTGGTCCATTAGGTCTAAGCGATAGCTTTATACTTGAAAACGTGCGCTACGAGTTATTACTGGTCTCACTATTTATTTTACTGTTTTCTGGCTTTTTACTACCTACTGCTAACCTTGCAGGTACCCATGGACCGCTTATTCCGCTTATTCCAATTGTAGTTGCTGCTGGCGGTCACCCAATGGCGTTTGGTTTGTTAATTGGCGCATTTGGTTTGCTGCTTGCGATAAGTAAGGGCGGTAGTGTGCTTGCGGGATTGACCAGTCGGGGTGTATGTGGGGGCTTGTTGCTTTACCTTGGCTTTATTGGCACGACGTCGCAGGTTAAAAAGCTATTTGCCTGGGCTGAAAGCATAAATATGGCGCACATTGCGTTTGTTATTATTTTCACCACGATTTTACTTTATGCGTTACTTGAACATTTTAAGAAGCGCTGGCTCGCTGTGCCGCTAAGTTGTTTACTTGGTGGTGGCCTTGCGTTTATGTTAGGCGCGCCGTTTGAATTTAAAACAGGTCCAGGTTTACCAAATATGGATCCGATGTATTGGTGGGGTGAAAGCACCGGTTGGATGTTAGGCTTACCCACCTTAGAGAGTTTTATTGTAGTGCTACCGTTTGCTGTGCTTGCAGTGGCTATGTGGTCTCCTGATTTCTTAGGTCACCAAGTTTTTCAAAAAATTAGCTACCCAGAACGCACTGAAAAAGTACAAATGAACATTGATGACACTATGTTAAGTGCATCGGCACGCCAAACGTTCGGTTCAATTATGGGCGGTGCAAACTTTACGTCGTCTTGGGGTACATACATTGTACCTGCGGCTATTGCTAAGCGTCCTATTCCAGCTGGTGCCGTGTTAACCGCGCTATTTTGTATTATTGCCGGTATTTGGGGCTACCCAATGGACCTTGCTATATGGCAACCTGTGCTGTGTGTTGCACTTATTGTGGGTGTGTTTATTCCATTGCTTGAAGCAGGCATGGAAATGACGCGCGAAGGTAAAACCACACAATCAGCAGCAATAGTCGTGTTCTCATCTGCGTTGGTTAACCCTGCATTTGGTTGGTCTTTAACTATGTTACTGGATAACTTAGGCCTGATTGGCTGTAAAGAACGTTCTAAAGAATTAACGTCGATGAACCGCTGGATTATTCCACTTATTATGTTTGTTGTGCTTACAGGTGTAATGGCATTGGTAGGGTTGTTACCGGGTCTTCCGGCAATTATGCCGAGCTTTCGATAATTAAAAGGGTTATTTCGCCAAACGTAACTGGTTTGGCGTTTTTCCCGTTAAACGCTTTAACAAGCGACGGAAATTGGTTAAATCATTGATTTCCAGTTTTTCGGAGATGGTTTGATTTGATGCAGACGTTTGCATTAAGTGAAACAAGGTCACGTTTTTAAGTACCTGATCTTTCTCGTACTTAAAGCTAGTATTGTGTGCCTGTAATTTGCGCTTTAATGTTGCCGGACTCATCGATAAATGGGCTGCGGCAGTTTCTAACGTTGTATTTGGTTTAAAGGCAATGTGGTGCGACAGTACAGTAAGTAGGCTGTTTAATTTTTGTTTTTTAGTCAGCTTATAAAATGCTTGGCGCCTTAAAATAGTGCTGCTCTCTTTAGCCGGTACATCCAACTGTTCGCTCTTTATTGATATCAACAGCAATGGCTTATCAAATATCACAGGGTGTTTTATAAATGTGTGGTAATACTCAAGATGTTTAGGTGCTTTAAACGGCAATTGTATGGTGATATCAATTTCTGGAAAACGCCAGTCAATAAAGTGGCACACAATACTTATTAACGTTTCATAAAAAAAACGTTCAACGCGCTCGGTGCAATGTTTAATTCCCACATCAATAACAAAATGACGCTGTTGTTCGCTGTTAAATTCGCTAAATTTACATACTGGAAAAAACTCATTACTAAAGCACCTTAGCAGCTTGAATACATGGTTTAGATTGCGCGTGTTTACAATGGCAGTTTTTATCTCAGAATTGTAATGATTAAAAAACTGTTGACCAATTTGAAAGCTAAAATCGTTATACGGCAATAAGTTCAAACTATTGTGACAACAGACTGCTAACTGATCAAAACTAATGTTTATGTCGCTTTTTAACAGGTCGCAATAAGCCAATTTGCTGCCGTTTAGCACTTTACTGGTATCCACGCCTTGCTGCTGACAAAGTTCAAGCAAAGGCAATAACAAAAGTGAACTTGGAATTACTTTATCGCTGCATTCAAAAAAGGTCACGTTTGCCACACTATGCCACCTGTTTGTGTAGCGTTAGGGTGTGGTTTAATCGCATCAGCAAAGAGGTCACATCATCGCCAGCCGTTACCTCAATACTTGACTGGTGAATTGCGTTAAAAAGGGTTTTATTGTCAAAGTACAAGACATGTTGCTTAACCATGTTAGCAACATGGGTGTTAATTACTTGGGCTTGATGCTGTTTGGTATTTGGCATCAGTACAATGAATCGGTCTCCTGCGTATCGGCAGGCTAAATCGGTATCGCGAATGTTTACTTGAATTAAGCTGGCAATATCATGTAATAGTTTATTGGCAGATAATCGACCTTGTTCGCGCAAATAAAGGTTAAACGATTTTATGTCGAACACACTTACGCAAAATGGTGTGTTATGGGTATTGAAGTGAACAAGCTCAGCGGAAATTTGTTTTTTCATGTAACTGGCTGAGTACAGTCCCGAAACCATATCGTAAAAACTGTGTTCTCGATAAAAACGCTCGCTTTTGATTAACCGATTGTTAATTATTTGTTGCTCTTTATGCCAGTAGTAAAGGGCGAAACTCATCATCACCAGTCCAAGTACTGCGGGAATTGCCTCAAGTCGTGAAAACCAAGCATACTCATTTTTGTAGCGAAAAAATTCATCGAGCAGGTCAAGTAACATTGAAAAATGCACCATGCTGATGCCAATAAATAACAGCGTGGTTAACTTTCCTTTGGGGCGGGTGTAAAGCGTGACAATTAACCAGCATAACGTAATTACAGCAATACCGCCCTCGCCAATAACATCGAGCCATTTAATACTGGCAACGGGTTTTGCGTTACTCATGTGTATAAACGACATGACCAAGAGTAGTAAGCAGGTGAGAAAGGCAAATACTAAATGTTTGTGCAGCGTAAGGTTGGTGGTTTTCATAACAATTTAACAGGTTTTTTGTTCATTTTCTTGGGTTTCAAGCAATATGAGTAGGGTTAGATTAGCTCATAAAAGGTATCAATTTTATGACAGAAATTGAGTCGTTACTGGGATAAAGGCGTTTTAGGTTGGTGCAAGGGGGTTAATTCAGCTCATAACACAGTAAATCAAATGATTTTTAAGCCATATCAGTGCCTAGTTGATTGTACTGCAATATTTTTTTCATATCTCCCAAGTAGGGTAGCGCTGTCTTTGCAACGAGCGCTAGACAACAGAATCTCTCGGCATAAGCCTTAACCCCTGAAAGAGAATAATAATGGAAAGTAATAAACCGTCAGTTTTTAAGCGTACGCAACTTACTCTTGCTGTACTTGCTAGTTGTTTATCCTGCCAAGTAGCAGCGAACACCGTTTCTGGTCGCGTTAGCGATGCTAATCAAAAAGTGTATTTCGAAGGTGCTAAAGTCGAAATTCAAGAACTCAATAAAAGTGTTGTAACCGCGCGTGATGGTTCGTATTCGTTAACTAACTTGCCTGCGGGTGACTACACGTTGGTCATCTCGTACCTTGGTGCTTTGCCTAAAACAATCAGCGTAACAATTAACGAAAGTGGCATTGTAGAGAAAAATGTGCGCTTGTCGTCGGCTCAAACCACAATAGAAGACATGATAGTAGTTGGCACCAGAGCGGGGCAAGCCGGTGCCATTAACCGTCAAAAAAACGCATTAAGTATAAAATCGATTGTGAGCAGTGACTCTATTGGCCAATTGCCTGATCAAAACGCAGCAGAAGCACTGCAGCGTTTACCGGGTATGTTTATTCAACGCGACCAAGGTGAAGGGCGCTTTGTTGGTATACGTGGTATTGACCCGAATCTAAACAACGTAACGATTAACGGTGCAAACGTACCATCGCCAGAAGCTGGCGTGCGAAGCGTTGCGATGGATGTGATCCCAAGCGAACTAGTGCAAAGTTTAGAAGTCAGCAAAACCGTAACGCCAGATATGGACGCAAGCGCAGTAGGTGGTTCGATTGATGTTAAAAGCTTAAGTGCATTTGACAGAGAAGGGCAAAGCTACAGTGCCACGGTACAAGGGTCATACAATGAGCAAGTAAGTGAGAGCAGCCCAAAAATATCAGCAAGCTTTACTGACGTATATGAATTAGATAACGGCAATGAACTCGGTATTGCAACTGCAATAAGTTGGTTTGAACGCAAGTTTGGCTCACACAATTCAGAAGTTGATGGTGGCTGGAATGAGATGGAAGTTGAAGGCCTATCAAGTGGTGACGACATAAACTTTTTCGGCGCTGAAGAGATTGAACAACGTCATTATCTAGTAACCCGTGAACGCTTGGGCGCTGCACTTAACTTAGATTATAAAACAACGGGCAACACTGAATATTATTTACGTACTTTGTGGAGTGAATTTGCTGATGATGAATTCCGTTTACGTAATGAATATAAATTTGATAAAGGTACCGTGCTTGAAGATAGCATCAGCGACAACTCAGCTACATTTGTTGACGCAGAAATGGACCGCGATACAAAAGACCGCTATGAGACACAGCAAATTCTCTCTATGGTGTTAGGCGGCAAAAATTACCTAAACGATTGGTTTATTGAATACGATTTAGGGTATTCGAAGTCAAATGAAAAAGAACCTGATCGCATTGATGCAGACTTTGCCGGCGAAGGCTTCATTTTAGGCTATAACTCAACGAATGATGCACCTGATTTAGCTCACTCACCAAACGCGCATGATTTATCAAACTTTGAGCTTGATGAAATTGTAAGTGAAAACAATGTGTCGGAAGATGAAGCGCTAAGCGTGAAGTTTGATATCAGTAAAGATTTTGTGTGGCAAAACAACAATGCTGAGCTGAAATTTGGTGCAAAATACCAAACGCGGGAAAAATTTAACGACGTAAACGTGGTTGTTTTTGATGGCGGCTTTAACGATGCATTAGCGAGTCAATTTGCAGTGGGTGCACCAGATTATGATTTGGGCTCATTTGGACCAGGATTATCGCGCAGTGATATTGCACAATTTGTTAACGCTAATAAATCAAACTTTGATGTAAACGCCATTGATTCAAAAATTGATAGCTTTGGACAAAGCTATACCAGTGACGAAGACATTTTAGCGGCATACGGCATGATCACAATGGATATCAATGAATGGCATATTGTTGCAGGTGTGCGGTATGAAGACACGTCATTTTCAACCGCAGGTAACCGTGTTGAATTAATTGCTGATGACATTAATGACAGTGAATTTGTTGAAATTTCACCGTGGCAAGTAGCTAAAGATTACAGCCACTTTTTACCTAGTTTAAATGTTAAGTATGACGTAAACGAAAAGCTTATTACGCGTTTCGCCTACACCAATACCATTGCTCGCCCAACATTTGGCGACAGCGCTGCGTATCAATTAATTGAAACCGAAATTGTTGATGAAGATGGTGAAGCAATCACTGAGCGTAAGGCTGAGGTGGGTAACCCGGATCTAGACCCGTACGAGTCACTTAACCTTGATGCATCAATTGAATATTACCCAGGCAATATTGGTGTAATGTCGGCGGGTTTATTCTACAAAGATATTGATAACTTTATTGTAATGGCCGAAGTGCAAGACAATGGCTTGTGGAATGGTTTTGCAGAAGTAATGCAGCCAATTAATGGTGGCAGCGCGTCACTCACAGGTGTTGAATTAGCGTGGACCAAGAACTTTAATAATGGTTTGATGTTTTCAGCAAATGGTACCTTTGTTGATGCTGATGATAAGTTACCAAATCAATCTGATACCGTTGCTAATCTCATGTTTGGCTATGAAACCGCTAAAATTAGTGCACGTTTAAGCGCTAGTTACAAAAGCGAAGCGTATAAATACGAGCTTGGTGATAAAGGGGTTTACGAACAAGCTCATACCCAACTTGATTTAAGTACTAAGTACTACATTAACCAACAAACCCAAGTGTACTTTAACGCCGTGAACATTACCGACGAGCCATATTACTTGTCGCATGGTAATGAGCGTTACAGCCTACAATATGAAACATACGGACGTTCGTTCGAACTCGGATTTACTTTTACATCTTTCTAAATGAGGTGCCGCTAGCCAATCGCTAGCGGCGATTTATATGAAAAAAATAACCATTTTAACTAGTTTATTATTGGCAACGAGCGCATTGCCTACGCTTTCCAACGAGCATATCTCGTTTTTAGCATTTGGCGATGGCGGCTACCACCCAGATTATCCAAAACAAAAACACGTAACAAAGCCAAAAACTAAAGCTGAATTTATTGCTGCTGAAAAAAAAGATTGGCTAGAAGAACACCGCCCAATCGAAGAGTTTGGCCACGCGCCAATTTATGTTTATCCGGGCACCGAGATTGCCACTGAGGACACAGGAGCTGCAAGTGTTGGCAAGGCAATGGCAACGCTTTGCCAAAATGTTGCATGTCAGTTTGGTATTCAGCTGGGTGATAATATTTACCCTGATGGCGCCGATGCAAATGATGGAAAAGACGACCAGAAACGCATGAACGACCTTATTTTAGCACCGCTAAAACCTTTGTTTAAGCAACAACCTGAGTTAGTCGTGTACTCTGCATTAGGTAACCACGACTGGAAAACATCGCGCAAAGGGGTTGCATTACAAACAGCTTGGATGGCAAAACAGCCTAATTTCCACATGGATAAACAAGGGTATTACCGTTTTAAACAAGGCTCACCCGGAAATGATGTGGAATTTTTTGTGTTAGATACCAATATGCTGTTATCAGGTCAGCATTACTATGAAGTCCCACTAGCAACAGATGGCAGTGAGCAGGGGTTAGCAACGGCTCTTGCTAAAGGACAAGCAGAGGTTGAAGATATTGAAAAACACGAAGTACCGCTTAATGGTGAAGATCATAAACAGCTAGCCTGGCTGGCTAATGGCTTAAAAACCTCAAAAGCAAAATGGAAAATTGTCTATGGTCACCATATTTTATGGTCAATTGGTGGCACAAAATACGATGAAGGCCATGTATTAAGACGCTTAATTTTGCCTGAACTATGCCAATACGCAGATGCGTATATTGCAGGGCATGAACATGATTTAGAGTTATTAACGGATGATTGTTCGCGTGTTTCAACTGATAAAAAACCACCATTACCGCTTATAATTAGTGGCGCTGCGTCTAAAATGCGTGGTGTACATCGCGGACTTGCAAACTATCAAGAGCTTCAATATCAAGAATATGATCTCATTTGGAATAAGGCCTTCACTTGGGGATTTGCCCATATTGAAATTGATAATCAACAAGATGAGTTAAACGTTAACTTTTACACGACACCAACAAATAAAAGTGGTGAGTTAGTAAAAGAAAAGAGCTTTAGTTTTAAACACCGCAGTCAATAACGTGATTTTTATTAATTGTTGTTAAAACATTCTTTTTAAACTTAGTTTTGAAAAATAACCTTTAACCTTAAGTTTTAAAATTCGCTCATATCAGATCTAACGTTTCGGATATGAGCTTTATTGTGACCGACAGGTAGTTCTGAATGAGGAGTAGTTGCTGATAAAATTTTGCTCAAACCACAAGTAATAGAGTGTTATGTAGCTAACCCGTTTTTAAACTTAGTGGGTGTACAAATTAGTTCCTGAATTTTAAGTCTCACACCATCCATGATGCGCTCTGTTCATGTTTGTTACACGACAAAAATGAACCCAAACGTACCCCTAAACCAAACAATTTTTCATCTATTGCTTAAATGTGAATACAAACGCTATGATGCAACGCTTCGCAGCTTGAGCAAGTGAGATCATGGATGAATCTTAAAGCGCAACGGTTTGGTCAAAAAAAATCCGCTTTTCATAGTCTGGGCACTGAGAGGAAATAACCCTTGGATTTAATTATTTATCCGGCAGCAATGAGCGAATAGCGGTCGTTGAATAGGAATACAATATTACTAACCTTTAAATCAATTTATTTACTTAACTCACTGAATCAAATAACCTATTTTCTTAGTTCAAATGGATTCTTTTGAAGAGTATTTTTAATGGATAAATATTTAGCTGGTTGGCAAAACGATAATGAGCAATGGTGCAAAGCGAGAAAAAAGGAATGGAAGCTCATCGAGCCAGTTGTTGATTGCTATAGCCCAAGAGATAAAGAAGAGCGAGCAAAACTAAAAGACTTCTTTTTGACGGGAAACCTAGATTTTAATAATACTAATGGATATTTAACGGAAGCTTACAAAGAATATCGGAATCTTAGTTCGGAGTTTGATTGTGCTTTAGGCGGTATTCACGGAAGAGTCTTTCTATTAATGCTATTTAGCCCAATTCAAACTGAAGAGATGTATAAGTATATAATTGAGCAGGTTAAAAAGCGTAAAGACGAAATATGGCAGAAGGAGTTGAAACAAGCTAGAGAGTGTTACTTAGAATGTGCAGGAAGATATCATTCACCATTCACACCGAGGTTCAAAGATGAACTTCCTTTGGCTGGAAGAGAGCAGCTTCTTTTTAACTTTTTACATGGAAATGCATTAGAAAATGATATTCAATATGAGCTAAGTAAAGATAAAAAAAAGTATGTACAAAATATTGTAAATGACTTTCTTGTAAACTCATTTGATCTAGTAATTAGCCCCTACCCGAGTCCTAAACATTATTATAACGGGTATAGCAGTTACTTGCGCTCCATAGCTTCTTATATTATGACGGCTGATGTGATTGAAATACTTAATCCTGATTTGGCATTAACCGCATCTATATATTGTTTTAGAGATGTATTGGAAAACAAAGAGCAATATTTACCTATTAAAATAAAAGTGGCAGAAGACTTCACTGAATTTGTTGAAACCATTGAGGATTACTTGCCTGAACGAGTGACTACCATCTTTGCTAAAGCTCATAAAGACTGGAATAGCGGTCAAGGGAAGGAAGAATGGCAAAAATTGAAACAGCTAGTATGGGCAGATTGGAGTAGTCAAAAATGGGTTAATAAAAGAGATTTTGATAAATTTGGTAAACCAAAAAATGGGGATTTACAGTAGCAAAGGTATTAAAGGTTCTTTGCAGCCGAATAGGATTAAATTCTTTGAACAACATCCGACCGCTTCTGGCACAGAACCGTCCGTTGTCTCTAACTCATAATTGTCTAAATATGATTAGATAAACGTCTGTTCTTCATTTTAATTTAAGAAAAAATGTTGCATTTAAGCGGCATTAATTAGCACACATACAACTAACAAAATTTCAAAAATTGAATTTGACAAAGTAAGTTAGGCGTTTTTAATACAATGTAAATTATGTACTTGTTTTAGATAGCGCTTAGTCTTGCTGCGCATTAATAATATTTAAATTCTGTTTATCTACAAAAAAGCCGGCTTGGGTATAGGCTTTCTCTATTTCGCCTTGGTTTCGTAACATGTTTAGCCCTTTTTCAAGGGCTAGGTATGCTTGTGAGCCAAGAGGGTGATTACGGCTTATAACAAAGTGGCGACTGTCTTTCAGCTCTATTGCCACATTTGGTACAGGTACCAAATTGATTTTATCAAGCTTAAAGCTTTGGTCAGTAGTTGAATTAAATGGCATTAACATAAAGTCGACCCAGCCAGTATTGACCATACGCGCCATACTGATCCACTCGTGTTCAAAGACTAACTCTTTGAGCGGTAAATCTGAGAGCGTTTTCCAATCGGTGCGCCATTTCGGTGTTGATACCGCACTTAAACGCTTAAAATCGCTCATTTGAGTTAAACCAAGGGCTTTTTCTCGTCCTGCTTTAGTATAAACCCCAGCAATATATTCGCCTTGACGGATCACCGGTTTGCTAATGTGTAAATATTTGGCTTTAGCATGTGCATCAGATAACCAATAAGTATCGAAACTAATCAATAACTTGCCGGTTTCGAGCATGCGAGTATTGCGAAAATTTACTTTACCCGGAATGTAATTGAAACTGTGGTGAAAGCCGCCTAACTTAAGCGCCTTTTGTGCAATTATCATATCGACTACATCGCGTCGAATTGCATTTCCTTTAAAATTGGAGATTGTGGAAATGTCACGGCCATTAACAAACGTTTGATAATCCTTGTACACATCATCGCGAATATAAATATCGATGATCTGAGCAAAGGCTAAACCATGGATGAAAAGTAATAAGCTAAAAAGTACTGCGCGCATAGTCTCTCGCGGTTAGGTTAATACGCTCCTTATTTAACAAAATCCCTACACAATAAATATGGCACAAACGACGTGACAAATGAATACACCATAGGATTTATACGGTATAAATCTACTTAAGATCATTGTCGACGTGTTTTGCACCTAAAACTTATATGATTTTAGGTGCAATATATTAGAAGGTGTAAACCAGTACGCGCTAGTATTTGCGTCTTTCTAAACCGGTCTCGGCAAGGATTTTTGCCGAGATTTCTTCAACTGAAAAGTGTGTTGAACTTAAATGAGGGATTTTATTTTTCTTATAGAGCATTTCAGCTTCTCGCACCTCAAGGCGGCACTGCCTTAGCGATGCATATTTACTGTTTGCCATACGTTCGTTACGAATTGCCGCAAGGCGCTCAGGGTTTATCGTTAAACCAAACAGTTTCTTTTTGTGGTTTTTAAGCGCGTTCGGCAAACGCATCATATCCAAATCATCTTCGGTTAGTGGGTAGTTAGCTGCTTTTATGCCGTATTGAAGTGCTAAATATAAGCTGGTGGGCGTTTTACCGCTGCGACTCACACCCACCAATATAATATCGGCTTCATCATAGTCTTTTAAATTGCTGCCATCGTCGTTGGCAAGTGCGTAGTTAACGGCATCGATTCTGAAATCGTAGCTTTTTTCATGGATTGAGTGAGTTCGGTGTGTGCGTGGCACAGGTTCAACGCCAATTGTATCTTTTACTTGGCCGCTGTACGCAGTTAAAAAATCAAAGCATTGGCCTTGTGACGATAAAATGATGTCGCTCAACTGGGGATCAACAAAGGTAAAAAATACTAAAGGCTTTTCACCACTTAATTTAAACGCTTTATCTATTTGTAACTTAACTTCATATGCTTTTTGTTCAGTTTCAACAAACGGGATTGTGATGTGTTTAAATTCGACAGGAAATAACGACAAGGTAGCATGACCAAATACTTCACTGGTAATTGCGGTCCCATCGGATATATAAAATGCGCTGCGCATAATAACCTTATTTTTTTGTTGTGAGAGCGCTTATATAAGAGCAAATAATTAAACACGACACAACCTAAACTAGGCTGTATGTGTTTAATTTTATTTATACAACCTGTATCAAATATCAGGTATTCGCCAGCGCTGTACTTCGCGTGGCGAACAGATATGGAAAATGCATTTCGGTAATAGCTTTATTATAAAAATTGCAGCAATTATTAAAATAAGCGCGTGATTATTTAATTGTAAAACAGCGGCTAAGCATAGCACCGAGAGCAAAAACCATGGCAAAAACCCCATAATTCGTGATTTTTTATTAATACTGTGAATAAGGTGCGCGGGTAGATGTTGTGCGATTTGAGTTAATGCGTGATGTTTTAACCCGTAATTCATAAAACTAAGTTTATAGGCTCGATTCGCAGTTGATACCAATAATTTTGGCGAGGCATATTCACTTTCAATTGCGCTAATATCTGCGATATCAATTGCGTAGATATTAGGGCGCTTAAGTTTTGCGATTAGATCTTCTAAGCATTCTTCCTGTTGATATAATTGAGCCAGCATTTTAGTTTGATGCTTTTCAAAGCGGATAACGATGATTTGCGAATGGGTTAACCAAATTAGTACATTGTGGTTTGTATTTAACCAAGAGTGCTTAGTATAAAACCCTTTAAGCAAGATATTCGCGCGAGTTCGAACAAATATAAGCATTAGCAGCGCGTGGATAATTAAAAATACCGGCACAGTAATGATGGCGGTTTTAGATAAATAATAAACAAGATGTGATTGCGCTAGTTGATTATCGATATTGGTTTTTAAATTGTGCTGTTCGCCATTTTTTGCAATGTATACTGGAACCGACTTACCTTCGCTCAAACTTGCATACACGTGCTGATCTACATAGGCATTTTTTTTAAACAGTGCGTTATTGATTTTTACGCTGTAGGTAATTGCGAAAGCGGTATGAAGTCTTGCCCGCTGTAATAGCGTATTTAGCTTACTTGGTTTGTTATCAAGATTTACGATTGTTCCCTGCGCTAAATAGCCATTTTTTACCCAAGCAAGGGATTTTTTATGCCACTCTGCAAGGATTAAACTTATTAAAATGGTCGAGATGATAAAAGCGGCACACGATGCCAAATGCACCATACGTTTTCGATTATAAAAGTCTGCGCGTCTCATTGCATATTCCATGTTTTTCAACTGCTTGCTAATGAATTAATTGTAAGGTTTTGGTGTATTAAAACGGCGACTCCTTTGCCGAAATACACGCCAACTGAAATGTTAAACCAATTAACATATCCTGACAAGGCACTTTAATAGTTGCTGTTTACGATAAAACGTTGCTCGCAGTTACTCGCTTTAGGCGCTATTAACTGGCTCTAAAATATCAACTCTTTGCATTAGAACGTATTAATGTGTTTGTGGGGGATAAGCCAAAAATAATCGGGTTGTGGTTATAGGTGGGTCTAGTGGTTTATATACTAGTTTTGCTTCAAATTAGTTCTTTAAACACTTATTTAATATCATATTTAAAAAAATTTATTGTTATGATTTATTCTAATTTTGCTATTGGCACCGGTGTCACTAGCATAAAAATGCAGTTTTAACGCATTTAAGGTTAATTTTTACTGTTTTTCGGGTATTTGTCCTTGATTTTATCGTTTTTGCTCGCTTTACCTGCTTTGTTCATCTATGTAAAATCATGCTCGCTTTAAACGAAACCTTAATTCCTGCTACCCGTTCAAATTTATCGCAGATGTAATAGGCGTTCACATTTAGCAACTTGATGTTATCTCAACTAGGATTAGATAACACACTCTCACAACCTTTTGCTTATGGAGAATTTCCGTGCAATATATACTTTGGTATCAAGAACTTGGTATGAATGACGTACCACGTGTTGGTGGTAAAAACGCTTCCCTCGGTGAAATGATTTCTAACTTAGCAAACGCAGGCGTAACTGTGCCTGGTGGTTTTGCTACAACATCTGATGCTTTTAATGAGTTTTTAGACCAATCAGGCCTCAACGATAAAATCCATAATGTACTTGATACGCTTGATGTTGATGATGTAAACGAACTAGCACGCGTTGGCGGCGAAATTCGTCAATGGATTATCGATACACCTTTCCAAAGTAATTTAGATTCTGCTATTCGTGAAGCGTATGCAACGCTTCATGGTGATGAAAATCAAGATGTTTCGTTTGCGGTTCGCTCTTCAGCAACTGCTGAGGATATGCCAGATGCGTCTTTCGCAGGACAACAAGAGACCTTCTTAAACGTGCGAGGTATTGACGCAGTAATGGTGGCAATTAAGCACGTATTCGCATCGTTGTTTAACGACCGTGCAATTTCGTACCGTGTTCACCAAGGTTACGATCATCGTGGTGTTGCACTGTCAGCGGGTATTCAGCGCATGGTTCGTTCTGATAAAGCCTCATCAGGTGTAATGTTTAGTATTGATACCGAATCTGGTTTTGAAGATGTGGTATTTGTAACATCAAGCTATGGCCTTGGTGAAATGGTAGTGCAGGGCGCGGTTAACCCAGATGAATTTTACGTACACAAGCCAACACTTGCGGCAAATCGCCCTGCGGTTGTGCGCCGTACGCTTGGTTCAAAAGCAGTTGAGATGATCTATTCAAGCGATGAATCTCACGGTAAGCAAGTAGAAGTAGTGGATATTGAACAAACCCGCTCAAATCAATTCTCGATTACTGATGAAGAAGTAATGGAACTTGCTAAACAAGCCGTGATCATTGAAAAGCATTATGGTCGCCCGATGGATATTGAATGGGCTAAAGACGGTAATGACGGCAAGCTATATATTGTACAAGCGCGTCCTGAAACAGTGCGTTCTAACGAAGACGCCAATGTAATGGAACGTTTTCAACTAAATGGTTCATCAAACGTGTTATGCGAAGGCCGTGCGATTGGTCATAAAATTGGTAAAGGCGTAGTACGCGTACTTAACTCAATTGATGAAATGGATAAAGTACAGCAAGGTGATGTGTTAGTTACCGACATGACCGATCCTGACTGGGAGCCGATTATGAAGCGCGCTGCGGCGATTGTTACAAATCGTGGTGGCCGTACGTGTCACGCCGCAATTATTGCACGTGAGTTAGGTATTCCTGCTGTAGTCGGTTGTGGTAACGCAACTGACACCATTGAAAATAACGCAGAAGTAACAGTTTCTTGTGCTGAAGGCGACACTGGCTACATTTACCAAGGTTTACTTGATTATGAAGTGTTAACATCTCGCGTTGATGAAATGCCTGAACTGCCAATGAAAATTATGATGAATGTGGGTAATCCAGACAGAGCATTCGACTTTGCGCGATTACCACATGCAGGCATTGGTTTAGCACGTGTTGAATTTATTATTAACCGTATGATTGGTGTGCACCCAAAAGCACTGCTTAACTATGAAGCGCAGTCTGATGATGTAAAATCTGAAATTGACTTTATGATGGCAGGTTACGAAAGTCCGGTTGAATTTTATATCAGCAAACTTGTTGAAGGTATTTCAACACTAGGTGCCGCATTTGCGCCAGAGCGCGTAATTGTGCGTATGTCTGATTTCAAATCAAACGAATACGCTAATTTAGTGGGTGGTGAGCAATACGAGCCGGAAGAAGAAAACCCAATGATCGGTTTCCGAGGCGCATCACGTTATATCTCAGAAGATTTCCGCGATTGTTTCGCCCTTGAGTGTGAAGCGATTAAACGCGTTCGCAACGATATGGGCTTGACCAATGTCGAAATCATGATCCCATTTGTACGTACCTTAGAAGAAGCGGCACGCGTCATTGAGCTACTAGAAGAGCACGGCTTAAAGCGCGGTGAAAATGGCTTAAAAGTAATTATGATGTGTGAACTGCCATCTAATGCATTATTAGCAGATGAGTTCTTAGAGTATTTCGATGGTTTCTCTATCGGTTCTAATGACTTAACTCAGTTAACGCTTGGCTTAGATCGTGACTCTGGATTAATTGCTCATTTGTTTGACGAGCGTAATCCTGCGATTAAAAAGCTATTAGAAATGGCGATTCAAACAGCTAAAGCAAAAGGCAAATATGTCGGTATTTGTGGTCAGGGTCCATCAGATCACGAAGACTTTGCAGCCTGGCTTGTGGATCAAGGTATTGATTCTGTATCGTTAAACCCAGACACAGTGCTTGAAACTTGGTTATACCTAGGTGAGAAGCACGCTAAATAAATTGTATTAACCAGTTCCTTTAACTGATATGTCATCAGTATAAAGCTGACAAAACAAAAGGCGCTCAATGCGCCTTTTTTTCGTTTCATAAAACTATTTTTTCTTTTTCCCTTTGCCTTGTACAGCTTTAAAGCGTGGGTTTGATTTACAAATTACAAATAAACGACCGCGACGCTTTACGATTTGGCAATCAGGGTGGCGTTTTTTCGCGCTTTTTAACGAACTTAAAACTTGCATTATTTACTTCCTAATTTACCAAAACGCTTATTGAACTTCGCAATACGGCCGTCAGATTGAGCAGCGCGTTGCTTACCTGTGTAAAACGGGTGCGATTCACTCGATACATCTATCGCTACATAAGGGTATGTTTTTCCTTGATAGTCGATTGTGCGATCGGTTTTGATGGTTGAACCAACTAAAAAGTATGCATCTGCTGCTGTATCGTGAAAAACCACTTTTCCGTAATCAGGGTGGATACCAGGTTTCATATAAGCTCCAATTAATATGTTACAACATCACATAATATAAAGTGTTATATTATAACAATCAATATCAAATGATAATTATTATCAAAAAAATAACAAATTAGTTAGCTAAGAATTTTGATTAATTCATTTACAACCTAATCTGTTAGCGTATTTTTGTTGTATAACGTTAAAAGCAAGTAACACAGAGGCAGTATGAAACATATCAAAGGCGTAATTTTCGATTTAGACAGTACATTAGTTACGTGTAAATTGTGTTTTAAAACTATGCGAAAGGAAATTGGCTGCCCATTAGAGCAAGATATTTTGCAGTTTGTTGATGCGTTAGATGAGCCTAAACAGTCTATCGCGAATCACACAATAAAGCGTTTAGAACTTGACGATGCTCATAGTGCAAAGTGGATTGAAGGGGCAGAGCACTTTGTGGAGTATTTAATTAATAAAAACTATCCCACCGCGATTATTACGCGAAACAGTGTTGAAGCAAGTTCTATAAAAATAGCCAACAATCAAATACCAATCGAAACCGTAATAACCCGCGAAGATGCACCGGCAAAGCCCGATCCTACAGCATTACTTATGCTGGCTGAAAAATGGAATATCGCCCCCGCTAACTTGTTATACATTGGAGACTATCTTCACGACATTAACATTGCGAAAAATGCAGGTGTGGAAAGTGCGCTGTTTTGCGAGTTCGAAACACCAGACTACGCACATCAAGCAGATTATGTATTTGAAAGCTATGCTGAGTTACAGGCGCGTTTCGCTTAAATTTCTGAGTAGTGTGGAGTGAGGGGAGTTTAAAATAGATTACGGTACGAACCGTTATGCTGCTAGTTTAGCTAGCAGCATAAATGTATGTTTTAAAACCGATTTTGACTTAACGCCTTGCTAATTTTTTGTCGATAAACTGGCAAGATGATTTAAGCGCTTTTTGAAAATGACTTAAATAGCGTCTTGCCCAAGGATAGTAAAACGCTAACAACAGTAAACCAGCAATAAAAAAGATCAGTGATGGACCTGGCACCACCATAAATAGCAAGCCAAGCGCTAGAAACATTACTGCAAACACATGGTTTATCATTTTTTTCATCTGTAGAATCCTAAACGCATAAATTTACGTATAAACACGATATTTATTCATAGTATAAAAAATTTGGTTTAGCGCGCGAATAAATGATGTTACAAACTGTAAATATGAAGCAAAACTCGCTGTATTTCTTTGATATAATGAGTGCAAACCCTGTTCCCCGTCACCGAGCAAGTAATGATTGAAGTAATAGATCAAAAAGATACCTTATCGCCTTTAGCAGAGGCGTTTTTAGCTGAGTTAAAGACAACACACTACAGTGGTGAAATCGACATCAGCTATGCAACGCGCATTGTAACCGCAACTGACAACAGTATTTATCAGGCGTTACCGCAAGGTATTTTGTTTCCAAAAACAAGCCAAGATATTCAACAGATTTTTTCTCTTGCAAATCAAAGCAAATATCAGCAAATCAAATTTACACCGCGTGGTGGCGGCACAGGTACCAATGGTCAATCGCTCACACACAGTATGGTGATTGATTTATCGCGCCACATGCGTGAGATTTTAGAGATCAACGTTGAAGAAAAGTGGGTGCGCGTACAAACCGGTGTAATTAAAGATCAGCTTAATGATTTTTTACGCCCTTATGGATTTTTCTTTGCGCCGGACTTGTCGACCAGTAACCGTGCAACCGTTGGCGGTATGATAAATACCGATGCGTCGGGTCAAGGCTCGCTTGTGTATGGTAAAACATCCGATCATGTACTCGGCTTAAAAACCATGCTGGTAGACGGTACTGAACTTGATACCGCTCCGGTTACTGTTACGACCGCTAAAACATACGCCGAAGAACAATCTACACGCGGAAAAATCTATCAACAATTACTCGATACAGGTATAAACTTACGTGACCAAATTAAAGCGAAATTTCCCCGCTTAAACCGCTTTTTAACAGGCTACGATTTAGAAAATATTCTCAACGATAAACTAACTACGTTAGATGCAAGCCGCATTATTACCGGGTCAGAAGGTTCGTTAGGGGTTGTTTGCGAAGCTAAACTCAATATTACCCCGATTGCTGAATTTAAAACGCTGATCAATATAAAATACGATAGCTTTGATTCAGCGCTTCGTAATTCACCGTTTTTAGTGGACGCCAAAGCGACTTCGGTTGAAACCGTTGATAGCCGTGTACTTAATCTTGCTAGAGAAGACATAATTTGGCATTCAGTTTCAAGCTTGATTGAAGATGTGCCGGGTAAAGATATGCAGGGCCTCAACATGGTTGAGTTTAATGCGACAAATCAGGCGGATATTGATGATAAAGTAAATGGCTTATTGACAAAGCTTGATAGCTTAATGGCAAATAACCAAGCTGGGATCATTGGTTATCAGGTAACGCATTCTAAGGCCGACATTCTAAAAATTTATGCCATGCGTAAAAAAGCGGTAGGCTTGCTTGGCAATGTCAAGGGTAAAGAAAAACCGCTGGCATTTGCCGAAGATACGGCAGTACCACCAGAAGCACTTGCAGACTTTATTGCTGAATTTAGGCAATTGCTTGATTCACACAACTTAAACTACGGCATGTTCGGCCATGTCGACGCTGGTGTATTGCACGTAAGGCCAGCTCTTGATATGTGTGACCCAACGCAAGAAAAATTACTACGTCATATTTCCGATGAAGTGGTAAAACTAACCGCCAAATACGGTGGTTTAATGTGGGGTGAACACGGAAAAGGTTACCGTAGTGAATATGGCCCAGAATTCTTTGGCGATACCTTGTTTACTGAACTTAGAAAGATCAAAACTGCATTCGATCCGCTTAATCGGTTAAACCCTGGTAAAATTTGTACGCCACTCGACTCAAATGAGCGGCTTGTTAGTGTTGACGATACTAAGCGTGCGCATTTCGATAAACAAATCCCGATCACCATTAAAGACAGTTTCAATAACGCTATGGGGTGTAACGGTAATGGTCTTTGTTATAACTATGATAGCCACTCACCTATGTGCCCATCGTATAAAGTAACAAAAGACAGACGTTATTCACCAAAAGGGCGTGCCAGTTTGATGCGTGAATGGATGCGTTTACAAAGTGAAAAGGGCATAGATCTACTCGAAAGCGAAAAAGCGATTGCGAAAGGCGAGACTAAGTCGTGGTGGGAAAAACGCATTTTCGCAAAACAAAAAGCCAAAGGTGCGTACGATTTTTCACATGAAGTAAAAGAATCGATGGATGAATGTTTGGCATGTAAAGCGTGTACTACAGCATGCCCAATTAAAGTGGATGTACCGACTTTCCGTGCACGCTTTTTAAACTTATACCATGCCCGTTATAAACGTCCGCTTAAAGATTACTTAGTGGCTAATATTGAGGCGCAAGCGCCGCTTTTAAGCAAAATACACTTTCTAGTAAACCCTATTTTAAAATTAGGGTTTGTAGAGCGCTTTTTGAAAAACCAAATCGGCTATGTGGATTCACCGTTACTAAGCGATAACGCCATTATAAAACGCGTGTCGACGCAGTTTGCGTTTAATCTAAATCAGCTTAAAACACTGGATGAATCACAAAAGCAGCAAACCGTTTTGATTGTACAAGACCCATTTACCAGCTTTTATGAAGCTGAATTGGTGGAAGATTTTTGCCAGTTACTGGTAAAACTTGGTAAAACGCCAGTGCTATTACCGTTTAAACCAAATGGTAAGCCACAGCATGTGAAAGGTTTCTTAAATGAATTTGCAAAAACAGCGAAAAACAGTGCTGCATTTTTAAACCAGATCGCAGAACTGAATATTCCTATGGTAGGTTTAGATGCGTCGCTTGTTATGTGTTATCGCGACGAATATAACCAAGCACTTGGCCAGCAGCGTGGTGATTTCCATGTGTTGTTGGCTCACGAATGGTTTGAAACACAACGCTTTGAGCAAAAACAAGCAACCACTGATAATCATTTTGTTTTACTTAATCACTGTACCGAAACCACGGCAATGCCAAATGCCAGCAAGGTGTGGCAAAACCTGTTTGCTAATTTTGGGTTAACACTCAATGCTAAAGTAACAGGATGTTGTGGTATGGCGGGCACTTATGGTCATGAAACGCAAAACTTAGATAAATCCCGTGCGCTTTATGAAATGAGCTGGCAACAAACGGTTGATAACACACCAATTGAACAGCTTGTAGCGACCGGATTTTCGTGTCGCTCACAAGTTAAGCGTTTTAATAACGGCAACAAACCAAAACACCCAATACAACTGTTAAACAGTTTGCTTTAGCTAAACGGCTTAACGTATAGAGGCAAGTAATATGATTCGCATCACACTGTTAATGTTTATGGTAACTTGCCTTTATGGCTGCGGCGGCAACAATACTGTGCAAATTAGCCCATACGCTAACATAGTTGCGTTTGGCGATAGCCTTACACAAGGAGTTGGGGTAGATAAATCAAATAGTTATCCTACAAAACTGGCGAGCGAGTTAGGCATTGAAGTTATAAATAGCGGAATTTCAGGTCAAACCAGCAGCCAAGGGCTTGCACGTTTAAACACTGTGTTAACTACGCATATGCCGAGCCTGATTATTATTTGTTATGGCGGTAATGATGTACTGCAAAACAAAAGTAAAACCCAGCTCGAAGCAAATCTAAGGCAAATGATTATCAGCTCTAAGCAACACGGTGCGCAGGTGATGTTAGTTGCCGTACCGCAATTTGGCTTGTTACTTTCACCGATGCCTGTGTATAAAAAACTGGCTGATGAATATGACTTGGTGCTTATTGAAGATACCTTGCCCGATTTATTGGGTGATGCCAGCAAAAAATCCGACCGAGTACACCTTAACGCGCAAGGCTATGCGTTATTAGCCAGTGAAATTGCAAGGCACATCGAAATTACCAATTAAAGCGTAAAAATAATAGAAACTAATTATTCCCTCTTTCGCAAGTTTGTACTATTTTCAAAGGGTTAAATACCTAATTTTAATTGCGATTTAGAGGGAAGACTATGGCGCAAGCACCTTTACAACCCAACTTTATTCAGTTTCCTGGCAATGTGATTGCCGAACCACCGTGTCGCATGTTAAATGCTAATCAGTATGGCTTTTTCGTTAAAGGCTGTAGCGAAAAAAATCAAACCTATATCGACACAACACTCAACGCGGTTAAATCAGATGAGTTTCGCTTCAAGGCGCTAAGTGCGTATACCTTGCTTACCTTTACGGATATCGAAAACATCGCATCTAAAGTACCTCCGTTTAGTGAACAAGGTTGGATGCAAGAGACTGACATTATATTTTGGTTACCAGTAGCCAAAATGGTGAACAAACGTGGTAAAGAAAAAGTTGACCATATTTATTGGTACCCAGCGTTTATCACCGTAAATAATATTTATGCATTGATTAATGGACGTGAGACATGGGGTTACAATAAATATTTGTGTGACTATAAGATGCCAAACATTGGTGAGCTACCTCAGTTTTTTGAGCTTAGCCTTGATGCCTTTCAGCCTTTTTCGCCGAATACCAAAATGGCAAAACATAAACTGCTTGAAGTAAATCTAGTTGAGCAAGGCGGCGAACACCCTGTGAGTGATTTTGTTGAATTGGTGAAAGAAGCGTTTGAAATTCTAAAGTCCGATACTGACTTCTTTGATCTTGATTTAAACGCCATAAAACAGTTGCTCGATGGTTTTGTAAACCCGCAAATGGACCAGATCCTATTCAAGCAATTACCAAATGGTGATGGCAGTAAAGCAGTTTATCAAGGCGTTGTGCATTCTCCGTCAATTATTAAGAAGGTACACAGCGCTAAAATCTATAAGCATGAATTTGATGTGACCGTGTATCAGCTAGATACGTTTCCGCTTGGTGAAATGTTTGGTATTTATCCCGGCACCCATCGCGCGCTGTTACCATTTAATGTTGTAATGGATTTTGATCAAGAAAAAGCGTGTGAAATTATAGCTACAAAAGGACTTTAACATGGCGAAAGAAAAAATTGTGATACTTGGCGGTGGCGTGTCAGCTATGACCGCCGCGGTGTATTTAACAGACGATGACAGCTGGCAAGATAAGTACGATATTACTGTGTATCAGCAAGGTTGGCGCATTGGTGGTAAAGGCGCCAGTGGCCGGAATCCTTACTTGGGCCAACGTATTGAAGAGCACGGACTGCACGTATGGTTTGGCGCTTATGTAAATTCGTTTAAAACGATTCAATCAGTCTACGATAAATTAGCACGCCCCGACAGCATGCCGCTAGCAACCTGGCAAGAGGCGTTTAAGCCTCACAGTTATGTTGTATTACAAGAGCTGATTGATAACGAGTGGCAAACATGGCCTGTCGATTTTCCGCTAATTCCGGGCAACCCTGCGGATGGCACATTGGATTTACACTTTTGGGAAATCGCGCGATTATTGTATTTTTGGATCAAAAAGTTTATCGGCGAATTAGAGCACAAAGCGAACTCATTGAATAAGGCGCGCGATATTAAAACGCCTGAAAACGACGAAGAGCAAAACCTTTTTGACCACTTTATTGATGAAGTAAAAGAAAAAGTCGATGATATCAAAGACGAATGGCAAGAGTTTAAAGACGATGCCGAGGATTCGTTAGAAACATTCTCAAAACATATTCAAGTTACGCTAAGCGAGCTTAGTTACTTTTTTGATAAGCGTGCTAGCGATAAAAACCTTTCGAATACAAAACACCCATCCGCGATTCAGTGGATCATCCGACGTTTTAAGCGTTGGTTAAACGAAGAGTTTGAAGACTTACTTGAAGATAACGCAGATATTCGACGCCTTTATATTTGCGCTGATTTAGCCCTTGCCATGATGGAAGGCTTAATTGAAGACAAGGTGTTTGAACGTGGCTTTGGCGCAATTAACAATCTTGATTTTAGAGCGTGGTTAGAAAAGCACGGGGCAAACACACAATTTTCAGTAGATTCTGCGCCGGTTCGAGGTTTTTACGATCTTGTCTTTGCTTACCAAGATGGGGACTTTGCAAAACCCAATGTGGAAGCGGGCGTCGCGGCATTGGCAATGCTGCGCTTATCGCTGTGTTATCACGGCGGAGTTATGTGGAAAATGCAAGCAGGTATGGGCGATACCATATTTAGTCCGATTTACGAGTTAC
Organism: Pseudoalteromonas sp. MMG024; assembly: GCF_021654175.1. Lineage (NCBI taxonomy): Bacteria > Pseudomonadati > Pseudomonadota > Gammaproteobacteria > Alteromonadales > Pseudoalteromonadaceae > Pseudoalteromonas > Pseudoalteromonas sp. MMG024. Next base: position 165,417 of record NZ_JAKFZO010000006.1, on the reverse strand, counting down.
TCATTAAACGCGGCGTTAAGTTTGAATATTTCCACCAAGTGACGCAACTTTTGCCAACGCAAAGCAATGCAGGTGAAAACAGTGTCGATGAGATTAAACTGATAAAGCAGGTTGCACTAAAAACAGGGCAATACCATCCGCTTGTTGATGTAAAAGGACTACCATGCTGGCCGTCATATCCACTTTATGAGCAAATTGATGATGAGCAAGCAGCGCTAATAAAGCAGCACAATATTAATTTAGAGAGCTTTTACAGTGATTGGCCAAGCGTTTATAAGCAGCACTTTGGCGACGCACTGCCAGAAGTGACGCTAAAACAGGGCGTTGATTTTGATAAAGTCATTTATGGTATATCGGTGGCAAGCTTGCCTCATCTATGCGAAAAGTTATTAGCAAAAGACCAAGGACTCAGTTTAACCTCACAAAAAGTAAAAGCCGTTGCGACACAAGCGTTTCAACTGTGGTTAGATAAACCGCTTGATGAAACCGGTTGGGCATATACGCCAGCAAGTGGTGAGCAACCAATTTTAAGTGGTTTTAGCGAACCCTTTGATACCTGGGCGTCAATGGATCAGCTGATTAATAAAGAAGATTGGCAAGGTGATGTCGAGCCGAAAAATGTAGCCTATTTTTGCAGCGCATTTACGCAAGACAGTTTTCCACCAAGTACCCAGAGTGATTTTCAAGCCGTGTGTAACGCACGAGTAAAAGCCAATAGTGTTCTTAAACTTACGCAGCAAATGTATCCACTGTGGCCGGATATTGCCAAACAAGGTGAATTTGATTGGCAAGCACTAATGGATACAACAAATGCGGTAGGAGAGGCGCGCTTTGATAGCCAATATTGGCGCGCAAATGTAGATCCCAGTGAGCGTTATGTTATGTCGGTGGTTGATTCTAGCAAATACCGTTTAGCAACGGATGGAACGCAATTTACTAATCTGCTGATTACCGGAGATTGGATTAAAACCGGTGTTAATGCAGGTTGTGTAGAAGCGGCAACCATGGCGGGTATGGCAACATCCCGCGCTATTTGTGGTTACCCAAATCATATTAGTGGTGAATTTGGTTTTGAGCCTGACGAGCAATAATAAAGAAGTTTTAACGTGATCTTTCAGATTTGATTAATAGGATTCATTCAAATCTGAAAGTCACTTAAGTTAAGTGGCATAAGCGGACGGTCGTAATGCCTTAATAAAAGGCTAAAATAAGCTACGAAGGAGCGCAAGCCTGCTGTTTTGTGTAACTTGATTAAAGCATATGTTATATGCCCGTAGTAACATTTAAAAAGGAGTCTAACACCTCAAAAGTAAAGTTTTGAAATGCTTCTTCACATTTGTCGTTTACACCACAATTCGCAAAGGCAGTAATACTGACATCTCCCTCTTGGATGTAAATATTTTGCGTAAAATAGCCAAATTCAGTACCTCCATGATGGTAGAATTTTCTATCATTAATTTCTTCAACCCAAATACCAAGCCCATAATAGAAATCTGATTCTAAAGGAGCGTCAGATGAGGCAGTTGTTCCAATAATATCTTTTGTATCAACCCACACATTTAACGACTAAATTAGGTATCAACATTGAAACGACAAGTACTAGCTTTAATAAATATTTTTTAATCACAAGAATCACCCATGACCCAACTATTACGAATCCGACTTCATTGTCTTGTTATAATCCATTAACCAAATCAACTGTTTGTTTAATAGCTATATTAACTAAACTAGGCGAATCAATAGGTATATTGTGACCAGTTGAATTTGAAACAATATGAATTGAATTAGGGTTATACCTTATTAATGAAGAGTGGAGCTCTCTCCATATTTCTTTCCCTTTCTCACTGTGGCCAATCCACCAATCGCTTTCTCCTAATTTACTGGAGGTGACAATAACAGTCGGTATTTTAGTAATAGATCCGTTATCTTTTAATTGCTCATTTTGATATATTTTTTGCAAAACTTTCCACTCTTGGCTTTGAGCCAAAAGTGAATTTAGCTTTTTATCATCTCTCTCCGCCCAAGCTTTATCTAACTGAATTAACTTTTTCGAAAATTGTTCGTGACTTGGATCTAGTAATACTAAACCTATCACTTGCTCCCGATAAGAAGTAGCATATTCACGAACATGAATACCTCCAAATGAGTGCCCAACTAATATAATATTTTTATCAATATTTAATAGCTTTAGTAGAGCATGTAGGCGCTTATTAGATTTCTGAACAGAAACATCAATAGTTGCTGTTGAGCTGCCATTGCCAGCACGTGAATAAATAATAACTCGATGTTTAAGCATTTTTAATTTAGTTAATAGTGGCTTCCAATAATTAACTCCCATCCCTACGCCTGACTCAATAATGATATTAATATCTCCAGTACCTATATCAATATATTCAAGCTGTACATTTTCAATCGTAGCAAAACTAACCTTAGACTCGGCAAGGACAGTAAAATGAGTTAGTAACATACTTAAAAAAAATAAAAATATGGAAGGCTTCAATGCTCTATCCTTGGCTTATAACGCTTCGCTTAACCGGCGCAAAATAGCAGGCTAAAATTAGCGACGAAGGAGCGCAAGCCTGCTGTTTTGCGTCCTCCTTTGGTTAAAGCGTTTGTTATGTATATGTTACGCCTTACCTGCTGTTTTAAAAGAAATTATATATGGTTGAACAGATTTACCATTTACCCCTTTAAAGCCTTTTTTGTTTTTAGAGTTAATACTAAATGCATAAACGGTGTCAGCCTTTAATTTAACCGGAATAACAAAAGTACGTGAATCTTCTTTGAAATAAACGTCACCTGTTATTTGCGGAAAATTACCATTATTTAGTTTTACGACAGACCACATCTTATTGGTCATCATATTCGAGCTAAAAGTGACGGTTATTTCATTAGTTGATGGATCAACAGTTGGTGTTCCTGCTAAAGGCGAGCTAGAAATCACAACAGGGTTTATATCTTTTAAAGTCAATGGATTTGCTGATACAACTGTTGAAACAAATAATGCTGAGATAATTGCTAGAGTTTTAACTGATTTCATAATTTTTCATCCTTGGTTGAAATACACATAACATGTTTATAGCGAGCGAATCGCGTGTTTTTCAACCACAGCGTGACTCGTTTTTTTGAATCACTTATTTGTAACAAACTTCATAACTATTTGCCAGTGCTATCAAAATGCAGCAGTGATAGCTTTTATCTCAGAACAAAAACAAGCGATTGAGTCGTTTGCCTGACTATGCAAGCAATATACTTTGACGAAAAGAAAAGTAATTTTGAAAGACCGCTGTTAGATCATAGTAGAGCTTATCAACTGTACGATTTGATCGGACTAAAAAATTAAAAATGTCTGACTCGATATGACCTACTACTAATAATATGTTTACAAAGGCTGGTTTATAACCAGCCTTTTTGCTGTGCAATACGCGCTGCATCCACACGATTTACGGCGTTTAATTTGCTGATAGCTTCTGACAGGTAATTACGCACTGTGCCTTCTGATAAAAATAACTTAGCGGCAATGTCGTGGGTTTTAAGGCCATCGCCTGCTAATTTAAGTGCTTTGCGTTCCTTATCATTAAGTGGATCGGTATCTGATAGTGCGAGTAGGGCAAGCTCGGGATCAATCACCTTTTTACCTTGTTGCACCGATTTTATAGCATTAATTAGTTGCTCTGACGGGGCTTCTTTTAGGATAAAGGCGTACACACCTGCGTTCATCGCGCGCTTTATGTAACCCGCTTTTGAAAAGGTCGTCATAATCATGGTTTTTAAATTAGCATTATTCTTTTGCAATGATTCCGCTAATTCAATTCCCGTCATATTTGGCATTTCAATATCTGAAAGCACAATATCGACTATGTTTTCATGTAAAAACGTGAGTGCTGCTTTGCCGTCTTGTGCTTGGCCAACAACATTAATAAACGGGTCTAAACCAACCAGCGCGCTAATTGCTTCTCTAACCATTTGCTGATCTTCAACCACAAGTACATTTATCATGATAATTCCGTTTTAAAAGTCATGGCTAAACAAAAGCCATTTTTGTTGCTGACAAGGAGTTCACCACCCAGTGCTTCAATACGCTGTTTTATACCGCTAAGGCCATTGCCGTTGGTAAATGTGTGCACTTTGCCATTATCTGTTACTGAAATTTTGTTTTCGCTAATATCAATTGTTACTTTATTACCTTTGCTATGGCGTAAAATATTGGTCGTTGCTTCAGTTAGCACAAGTGATACGGTATTTTGTAAAGCTGGTGAGGCATTTTGTAAGTGATTAGTGATATCTACCTGAAAGCCGTTTTGCATTAGTTCGCTTGTAAGGTGGTTTAACTGTTCGTCTAATTTAAACTGCTTCATATTGGTAACCGCTTGACGAATATCACTTAATAATTCACGACTAAGGGTTGCCACTTGCTGTATTTCGTTTTGTGCTAACGATACTTGTTCGTTCGAGATGAGCTTTTCAGCAAGCTCTGCTTTTAGCGCGATTGACGATAAGCTGTGGCCTGCTAAATCATGCAAATCTCGGGCGATGCGCTCACGCTCTGCCACCATAGCTAATTGTTCTATTTGTTGCTGGCTTTGTTCTTCACTTAATCTATGTTGGCGTTCGCGGCGCTCAGCACGGCCCATAAAATATAAGCCAATACTGGTGATAAGGGCTGGCACTATGTAGTACAAATCCATCAGATTAAACAAATAGGCCGATAGCGCAATGCCAAGTAATACGCCTATTAACCCTTGTAACCCTTTATGTTGCCTAAAGTTAAAGCCACAAAAATAACAGGCAAAGCCAAACAGTGCTTGTGTGCCGGGTGTAATATAAGCCCCGAAAGTAGCAAGGGTTACTATCGTTAATACGGGTACGAGGGCTTTTTCACCTTTTGCATTTACCGCTTTTACGTAGCACACAATAAATACGCAATACAGCACCAGCATTGCGATAAGTTTAAATAGCGTAAACCGTTCAAAACTAAAAATAAGTGGTAAAAAATAAAAGCTAGAAAAGGCAAGTGGCCCCCACACCCAGTAAGACTTTCCTTCTACTGCGAGGCTCTGTTTAAAATTATCCATTTTGACCTACGTTTAATGCCGTTGAGTGTGTTTGCTTAAGTTGATTTTGCCAGCGTGAATACAATTGGTAAATACTAAATAAATAGATGAGTACAATAGCAAAAGGCAGTACTACAAATCTATCCTCCGGAAATAAATACCATAAAATCACAAGAGATACTGTGCGTGTGACTGTATGAATAACCCCAAGTGGGTGCTGCAACGTCCAAGAAAGCGGAAGCCACATTAACCCCGAGATAATACCCACACTTAACGGTACGGTGGTGTGATCAAGTTGAGTCATTGGGATCACTAAGCCGTAACCCATCAAAGACATAAGAACTGTACTTAAAAACAAATTATCAAATGGATTGCGCTCGGACTTTTTAACAAACAAGGCTTCATTTGTTAACTTGGCGACACCTAACGCGATGTAAAAAATCATTCCTGTACCAATAAAGGTGATAAGTCCCATGTATTGGCTGTTGATAAAGGTACCTAAAATACCCAATACGGCCCATGTAAAACAGCCAGTGATTGGCATTGCGAGTAGCTTTTTCTGTTTATATTCTTCACGGTACTGTTCTAGTGTTTTCATGATATATCCTAAGTTAAGAGTGGGCAGCATGCTGCCCGTTAGCTGTTTTTTAGCGGAGGTTAACCTTGATTATTGCTAATAAGCATTTGTGGCCAGATGTAGTTTGGTGCAATATCGAGCGAGGCCTGCCAATCGTTAAGCGCACTTTGTACATCGTTAAGTGCTAAGTGAGTAAGCCCACGCCAAACCAACGCTTCGGCCTGACCCCACTGATAACCGAGATTGTCATCGCTTTGATAGTGGTTAATTGACGTATTGAGTGATTTAAGAGCTTGTTGTTTACTACCACCAAAAATATTTGGTGTGTTGTAAGCGATAATGCCCTTAATTAAATGTACACGCGGGTTTGTTTCATCGGTTTCACTTGCGCTTTCAAGCGCGTTAGACGATTTAATGCCGTAGTACATACCTGTAATTGGCTTTATCGAAATGCGATAGCCATAAACTTGGGCAAGTAATGCATTAACCTCTGTTTTATCTTCGCTTAGTTTTTCATCCGTTAAAATCATCTGTGCGCTATCGAGTAAGCTTATCGCTTTGTCACTCTCGCCCATAATGTTATGCGCGATAGCCAAGCGGTAGTTAACGAGCGCTGCATCATAGCCTTTGGCAGTGTTTGCGATTTGTGTAAGTTGAGCCACATTATTTTGTTGTGATGCCAATTCAATCTCATCAATAGTCGTTTGATCAGCACTTGCATAGTTAGCTGTAAACGTTGCAGTAGCAATAAGTAACGCGTAGATGTTTTTCGTAATTAGATACATAGTAATGTCCTTTATATGATTAATGACTGACCGTTTTTTCGGCGCAGTTATAGTGTTATTCAAAAGGAGCTTGGTGGTTAGAGACGTTTGTCAGCAATTGCATATGACAAATGTCATCTTGTGGTGTTTGGAAAAATCAGCAAAGAGCTCTTTGAGTTCATAAATTACGTAATTGATAATCGTTTGCATTTAATTTGCAGCTATATTAAGCTCTCAATTAATTGATAATAACAATCATTTACAAATGAATGCGAGCGATACTCATAGCCACTATTCAGTGCTTTTAACTAAACTAAGCAAATGTTCGTCTGCATGTGCATATCAAATAGTGGATGAATTGGTTTCGACCGGTTTAGTACTTGCAAATTTCTATGGTGAGCGCCAACAATCTTTGCTACAAGAGCTCTTTTTAAGGCGTTTATTCTTTGATTTACTGGGTAAAGTGTGCGACCCACTTGTTGGTAGTGTGGTGCAACGCATCTGCCTAGATTTTACATATCAACCGTTGTTTGCACTCAAACGGTTTTATCGTACATATCATGGTAAGTTAGAGGCATATTATAAGTTGGAACGAGAGTTACGCATTTTAAGTAATGAATTTTAGCGTGTAAAAGGTGAACTATGACACAGTACCGAATTGAAAAAGACAGTATGGGCGAATTAAAGGTACCTGCCAATGCCTTATATCAAGCTCAAACGCAACGTGCAGTCGATAATTTTGCTATTAGCGGCTTAACCATGCCTGTATGGTTTATTCAGGCTTTAGCGTACGTAAAGTCTGCGGCAGCTAAAACAAACCAAGAACTCGGCCACTTACAGCCACATATCAGTGAAGCCATTGTTGATGCATGTGAAAAAGTGCTGACAGGTGAATATTACAACCAATTCCCAGTCGATGTATTTCAAACCGGCTCGGGCACCAGTTCAAATATGAATATGAACGAGGTACTTGCCACACTTGCTTCGAATTCCCTTGATGAAAACGTGAGCCCTAACGACCACGTGAATATGGGACAAAGTTCTAACGACGTTATTCCAACCAGTATTCAGGTAAGTTGTTGTATTGGCGTGTACTACCATTTACTGCCAGCGGCGAACCACTTAATTAATGCGTTAACACAAAAATCTAAAGAAGTAGGGCATATTTGTAAAACAGGCCGTACTCATTTAATGGACGCGATGCCAATCACGTTTGCACAAACCCTTGATAGCTGGAAAAGCCAAATTGAAAATGCTATTGCGGGTATTAACACATCGCTTGAACAGGTGAAGTCGCTTGCACAAGGTGGAACGGCGGTTGGAACGGGTATAAATGCTGACCCACAATTTGCCGGTAAATTTGCAAGTAACCTGAGTGCTTCAGTTGGTATTAGCTTTAAACCAAGTGAAAACTTTTTCTATAACATTGGTTCGCAAGATGCCATTGTTGCTTTGTCTGGTCAGTTAAAAACGCTGGCAGTTGCCATTATAAAAATTGCAAACGACTTACGTTGGATGAACTCAGGCCCACTATCAGGTTTAGGTGAAATTGAACTACAAGCACTACAACCAGGTTCGTCTATTATGCCAGGTAAAGTAAATCCAGTTATTCCTGAGGCAGCTGCAATGGTTGGCGCACAGGTTATTGGTAACGACGCGACAATTACGGTTGCGGGTCAGTCAGGCAACTTGGAGCTCAATGTGATGTTGCCAGTTATTGCCCACAATGTGTTAGAAAGTATTAACCTTCTGACGAATACGTGCTACCACCTTGCGGATAAAGCAATTGTTACTTTTGTGGTAAAACAAGAGAACATTAATAAATCACTCAATAAGAACCCGATTTTAGTCACAGCGCTAAACCCAGTAATTGGTTATTTAAAGGCTGCAGACATTGCGAAAAAAGCCTATAAAGAAAATCGACCAATCATTGATGTTGCGCTAGAGGAAACTGAACTCACACAACAAGAGCTTGAAAATTTACTCAACCCCGAAAAATTAACCCAAGGCGGTATCGCATAAACGACTATCGCTTGAGTTCATTTTCAAATAACAAAAGCCCGTTAAAAAACGGGCTTTTTTGTTGCGGCGATAAGAACAAGGTTAATGAGAGAAGCGTGTCATCAAGTGCTTTAACTCGTTTGCTCGTTCGGCCATATTATTACTGGATGCATTTGCACGCTCAACTAGCCCATTATTTTGTTGAATAATGCCATCCATTTGTTTAATTGCGGTATTGATTTGATTTATCCCGTTGGCTTGCTCCGCACTGTCATCGGCTATTTTCGCCATATTCGCCGATAATTCTTGAATGTTAGATACGATAGATGCAAGCGTATCACCCGATTGTGTTACCAGCGCCATGCCGTGCTCCACTTTTGTTGCGCTATCATTGAGTAAATCAGCTATATTTTTAGACGCATCGGCGCTTCGCTGCGCTAAAGAGCGTACTTCAGCTGCGACAACCGCAAACCCTTTACCTTTTTCACCAGCTCTTGCCGCTTCTACAGCTGCATTTAACGCAAGCAAATTAGTTTGAAATGCAATTTCATTAATTACCTCAATTATGTTCGATATTTCACTTGAGCTTGTGCTTATTTCTTTCATCGCATCGACTGTATTTCCAACTAATCGTCCACCTTCTTGCGCTTGTTCATCTGCTTGTGTCGCGAGTTGATTTGCAACTTGTGCATTTTCAGAGTTTCGCTTAACAGTTTCAGTGATTTCGTGCATTGATGCGGTTGTTTCTTCAATTGATGCGGCTTGCGATTCGGTTCGGCTGCTTAAATCGTTGATGCCGTGTTTTATATCATCAGCAGAATCAGTGATGTTAGAGGCGGTATCAGAAATTTGCTTTACCAATAGCGATAAGTTTTCAACGCTACGATTAACCGCTTGTTTTAATGTGTCAAACTCCCCTTGATAATGACCATGTACAGTTTTAGATAAATTACCATCGGCCAGCGCTTGCATTACATCTTGGCATTCATTTAATGGGTGGGTAATTGCATCTAAGGTGTCGTTAAAGCCAATAACTATTTTTGCAAAATCGCCACTGTGCTTATTGCTGTCGGCGCGTGTTGATAATTGGCCACTCGATGCAGCGTCAACTAATAAGTTAGTATCTGATATTAACCCCTCAATGGCATTACAACAGGTTTCAAGACTGTGCTTAACTTGCAAAAAGTCACCTTTGTAATCGTTACTAATGGTGTTCGGTATATCACCTTTAGCTATTTGATCTAAATATAACGAAGTGTTGTTCATTGGTGTAACGATGGCATCAAGTGTCGCGTTAATGCCCTCAATAATCTTTTTATAATCACCGTTGTGACTATCGGCGTCTGCCCGTTTTGATAATTCGCCAATAACAGCGCTTTGTACAATGGCGTTAGTGTCATTAATCAGTTTTGAAATCGCGCTGGTGGATTGCTCTAAGCTTTCTTTAATTAATAGAAAATCACCTTTGTAGTCGCCAGATATGCTCTTTGGGATCTGTCCGTGGCCAATTAAATTTAAATATTCTTGCGTTTGTTTAACGGGCTTTACGATGGCATCGAGCATTTGGTTAATGCCTTTTGCAAGTGTCAACATAAAGCCACCAAACTCACTTGCATCAATTCGTGTTGCCAGTTTGCCTTCAACTGCAGCTTGTATAATTGTTGCAACTTGCTGCTCTGCACGGCGTTGTTCTGATAAATCATTAAGTTCATAAACAATGCCTATTACGTCACCGGAACTATCTTTAACCGGTCCTGCAATCACAAATATAACGCTATCTTGGTAAGTTAATTCACACTCTACTTGTGTAGAAATAGCATTTTTCAATACATCAAATTCTGGCTGGTTATCAAATAACAGACTATCTGTGTGGTCAAGGAAAGCTGAATTGGTAAAGTGTGGCTGGGTAGTTTGAATATTAGATTGGTGATTATTTAACAGCGACTTGCATTGGTTATTACAATAAATAACCTTGTGCGAGCTGTCAGACATCATAACGGGCGCGGCAACGTTATCAAGCGCTTGTTTAATACGCCCATTCACTTTTGCAACCTCTTTTTGGTGTTCCATTTGGTTAGTTAAGTTTGTATTTGCCTCATTTAAATTGTGTTGCATGCGCGACAATGCATTTAACAATAAGCCAATCTCATCGTGGTTATGACTAACTATTCGGTTTTCCAAATTACCGTTAGCGATTTCGTTAGCGACTTTTGCTGCGTGATTTATAGGTTTTGTGATTAAAATTCGTATGTATATCAGTAATAAAGCAATGGTTAATAGCGTAATCACCGAAAGACCTAATAAGGTGTAATTAATTAAGCTGTCTTTTTGTTTTGTTAAACGAGAGGTTTGGCGTAGCGCAATGTGATTAATCTCTTCACTAAGCGCGTTAAGGGCGGCAACTACAGGGCGATCTATGCCTTTAACTGCTTTATCGCCGGCTTGTGTATTAAATCCGGCGCTTTCAAATAGCACTAAGCCCTCACGATATTGCTTACCAAGCTCTTTATGTTGTGCTTGTAGTTCAGATATTTGGTTTCGTAGCTTTGTTGGTAAATAATCTTTAGTTTGAAGAGATGCTAGGTCGTTTTGAATTTCAGTTTCTTTCTCTGTAAATCTACCCACGTATTTTTTGTATTGCGTTGCATCGTGACCGCGGATCAAGATATTTTTCCACTCTTGAACTTGGATTTTGAAATTACTCAAAACCTTATTTACTTGCTCACGTGAATCCAGTTCTTGGTTAATAACATTGTCAAAGTCTTTAGCGAGCGAGCGTAAAATAAATACTGAAATAAGTGCTGCGATAAGAATTGAAAAAAGGCCTATCAATACACTTGTCATTAACTTGGCTTTGATACTTTTCATATTTCGTCCCTGAGTGTGACAAAAGAAACATAAGTCTAACCCCAATTTTGTTAATTATGCTGTTGAGTAATGTCTAAACCCATCGAGAAAATTAAAACAATTGGTATTACTACTCTAGTCAAAGAATCGAAAATCGGCAAAAAATGAGTGTTAATTCAGAGGCTTCAAGGAGAAGAGAGAAATATACTAGAAACTAGAAGGCTTAACTGAAAAGTGGAAAAACCGAGTTAAGCCATAGTTAATGGGTTATAATGCGTTTGTTGCTACTTTTTGTAACCAACTGCTTGGGGCGTTGATACGACCTTGTTGCATATCACTGTAAAATTGGTGAAGTGCCAAAGTGTGCTTGCCAATCTCACCGTTTCCAACCGTATAATGCTCGCCATTTTCTAATATGTAATGACCTACTGATGCAGTAACAGCTGCAGTACCAAATCCACCAGCTTCAATTATCTCACCCGATTTTATATCGTTTAAGAAATCTGTTAGCGCGATTTTTTGTTGTATCGGTTTCAGACCAAGTTCTTCAGATAAACGCTCTGCCAAAGCCAAAATAGATTCAGAAGTTATTGATTTTAAGATGGTGTCGGTAAATTCTGGAATAACTAAATAGCCACTTTTAGTAATGTGAAAATGATTCATTGCGCCAACTTCTTCAAGGTACGTGTTGCTTGCGTCAAGGTACAATACTTGATCAGCTGAGAAACTTGCAGCTTGTTTTTGCGCACGTAATGACGCGGCATAGTTACCTGCTGCTTTAGCAGCTCCAGTGCCACCTGACACCGCTCGGTGATAAGTTTTTGAAATTAGTAGCTTAAGCGAGGTTGTCATTCCTTTTGGATAATAAGACCCGCTTGGACTTAACATAACCGCGTAGGTATAGCTGTTACTGGCTCTAACCGATAAATTATCTTCAGTAGCGAATAAAAATGGGCGAATATACATGGATGCGCCATTTGCACGTGGCATCCATAATCGCTCTACATCAAGCAATGCGTGTATTGCAAACATTTGCATATCTTCGGGTACACTGGGCATCGATAATATACTGGCAGATACATTTAAACGCTGGCAATTTTTGTCGAGTCGAAAGGTATAAATCTCATTGTCTTGGTGTAAAAACGCCTTGGCTCCTTCAAAAACCGATTGGCCATAATGTAATGCCATTGCGCCTGGTGCTAATTGCAGTGCTTGGTAAGGAACAATTCGCGGCGCTGTCCATTGGCCGTCTTTGTAGTCCATTAAAAAAATGTGGTCGGTTCTTTGCTGGCCGAATCCGAGATTATCGCATTGTTCAAGCGGCGCTGTGCGCCTTAATTCTGGTGACAGTAGTTGATAGTCTATATTCATTATTATTTAATTCTGTTGGTGATAGCTGCATAGTGAAGCTGAGCGTTTAAATAATCAAGGTAAAATTAATCAAATTAAAATTAAAACGTAAATAAATTTATCAATTTGTGTGGCGCGAAAATTCAGGCATAAAAAAAGCCAGTCGAAACTGGCTTAAAATGGTTGGGAAAACGGTCAATGTCTATCTGGCGTTAAGACTGGGTAACCTGATTGTTGTTCGCCAATTACTACTTTTAAATTATTTATATTTTTCAAACCACGCGAGTGTATGTTCAATTTTACTGATCATGCGTGACGGTTTACTTGCAATACCGTGGTAAGCGCCAGGAATTTTAACCAATATAGTATCTATTTTTCGTAATTTAAGCGCTTGATAATATTGCTCAGTTTCAGCCATCGGCGTGCGTAAATCTTTTTCACCTGTGATCAGCATGGTCGGTGTTGTTACATTACCAACAAGCGAGAGCGGCGAGCGCTGCCAATAATGTTCAACGTTATCCCAAGGCATACCCGGAAATTGCGTAGGAATTTGGCGAAGGCCACTGTCGGCGGTTAACACTTTACTTAGCCAGTTAATAACAGGTTTTACGACAACCGCAGCCTTAAAACGGTCGGTTAAGCCAATGGCGTAGGCTGTTGCAATACCCCCTGCAGAACCACCTGCAATATAGATCTGGTCGGGATTCACAAAGCCCTTCGCTATCATCGCATCAACGCCTGAATTGTGATCGGCAAAGTCTTCTTTCGACGAGTACTTATACTTTAAAAGCATCGCAAAGCGCTCACCGTAAGAGCTGCTGCCGCGATGATTATCATAAAATACAACATAGCCTTCGGCTGCGAAACGCTGTAGCTCTGCCGAAAAATGAGGGCCATAGGCTAAATGCGGACCGCCATGAATTTCTAAAATCATTGGATATTGTTTGTTGGGATCAAAATTAGGCGGAGTGATATACCAACCTTGAATTTGCTCCCCATCAAAAGACGACTTGTAGTTAATCTCGTGAACTTGACCTAGTGTTTTATGGTTTAGTAAGTCGTTATTAAGCGCCGTGAGTTGGGTAACTTTACCTTTTGTTGAAACTATCGCTACATCGGCAGGTTTTGTTGCAGCACCGTGCGTAAATGCAATATCACCTTGGTAATTTGCACTAAATTCACCACTGATATACGGGCGACCGAGTGTGGTTCCTGACAAGGTATCAGTTAAGTCTTTTAACTTGCCTTTTGTAGTTATAGTGGCAACTTTACGTTTACCAAAATCATCATAGCTAAATGCGATGGTGTTTTTACCAATCCAACTTGGCTGATTAACAGAGCGGTCAAAGTCTGGCTTGATTCGGCTTGATTGCTTCGTTTGCCAATCCATCACATTCAAGATGTTATTGCGATATGGGTTCAGTGCATTAGAGCTTTGTAAATAAACGAGCTTGTTACCGTTTTTTGAAAATTGTGGGCTGAACTCGCGTCCTGGCGCGTTTGTTAGCTGAGTTAACTCTAAGTTGTTTACGTCTACTTGAAACAAGTCGCCTTCCAACGTTTTGTATTCCCAGTCAGTTATACGGTTTGCTGAAAACACAATCGCTTGGCTATCTTGGCGCCACGCTAAACGGCCTTTGTGATGATAATTACCAGAAGTGATTTGGCGCGGTGTTCCGCCTTCTGAAGGAATGACAAACAGTTGATTATATCCGGGCTTTACTAAGCCACTACCGTCAGCTTGATAATAGGCTTTATCGATGACAATGGCAGGCTTTGACCATTTAGCCCCTTTAGGTGCAGTAGGCATTTTTGCGATGACGCTAGGTTTTTCTGCCACTTTTTGGCTAAAAGCGAGCCACTTTCCATTGGGTGACCAAGTTAGGTTAGTAACGCCACTTTGCAAATTACTAATTTTTGCTGTGCGGTTTTGTTTAAGGTAGTGGACGTGTATTTGTTTGTTTCCTGAGAGGTTACTAATAAATGCAATTTTATCGCCACTTGGTGACCAAATAGGCGAACTGTATTGTTTATCATCAGAAAAAAGCGGTGTTTGGTCACCTGTTTCAGTATTAACCAACCATAAGTGCTTATCGGTGGCGTCACGCATGATGTTGTTGCTATTTCTAACATATACAATGTGTTTGCCATTAGGTGATACGCTAAGTGAATTTGCATACTCTAGCTGAAATACGTCATTTGCTTGAAATGTGTTTGCAAAACTGGGTGCTGCATACGTGGTTAACGCACCAATTAGCATAATTGCTTTGGTTGGAGTAAACATAAAATGCCTTTTATTACTTTTGTTTGTAGCACCTTATCTTAGTTAATTGGCTTTAACAGCGAAATCAGGACGAATGGAACAATTTAGTAGACAAACAACCGTGCTAACCGCAAGATGAGCCTTGTTTTTAAAAGGAGCACAAAGTGACAGAAGAACAAAAAATCGTTTTTTTAGAAAAGGAATACTTTCACTTACAAGCACGTGTAGAAAGCTTTGATGCTAAGTCGCTAACCATTAAGGCGTGGAGTGTCTCATTGGCAATGGCTGTTTTAAGCTCGGGGGCATTTAGCAAAACGTACAATGTGTTGTTGTATGCGGCGATGGCGGCATTATTGTTTTGGCTAATCGAAGGGTACTGGAAAACATTTCAAAACGCTAATTATCAACGTATTGCAGAGATAGAAGGGTACTTAAACGGGACAATTACTGAGATTGATTGTTTACAAATAAATGCATCTTGGAGTCGTGAATACAATAAGCTAGGTAGAACGTTGTTTTATAGAAGCTTGTTTTGGCCTCATGTGATGTTACCGCACGGTATTATGACCTTGGGCTTTGCAATTAGTTATTTATATTTTATTTAAACAATCATAAAGAACACATCATACTGGTTAATAAATCGATTGTAATCGACACAATGGTGTGCGGTTTAAGTAATGGTTTTGCGAGGGTAGGTGTTTATTTGGCAATAACACGAAATCGATGTCGTTGTTGTTACAACAAACGCGTACAATTAGCAGCATAATTAGTATTAAGAGTTTAAGTAGTGGAATATCAGTTTATCAAAGATCCGATCGATGGGTTTCGACTATTGATTAGCGATGAACAAGCAAATATCGCCCGTTGGCTTGTTGACGAAACAGGCATTAGTAGCAGCGCGGTGAATGATTTACTCGTTGAAATTAATCAAAAAACAAACGCATTTACCCATGATGTAAATTTTCGAGGTAAAGAGATGATGATGTCGATTGTCGATGGAGAAGTTGCTGTACGTGTGAACCAACATGGCGTTAGCGATTTTGAACAAGAGCGGTTTGACCAAGAAATGTTATCGGTTGATACAACAAATGATCTAAGTGAGTGCGGCTTAGATGATTTTGTGTCTTTGCTACAAGACTGGTATCTTTTTCTTAAGGATAATCGCGTTTAAATAACTTGAATGTAAGATACAAAATTACGACGTATCAAAGTCTTGAAAATATAAAAGTACTTATTATTCCTAGCGAGTGATTTCTACTGAATTAAAGACTTAGGCTTGCTTAAATTGAGGTTATAATCAAATGTGTAGTTTATATTTGAGGTTAAATATTAGGAGTAGCTCCAATGAATAAAATAATCGCGCTATCAGCGCTTTTGATGTTAACTGCGTGTGGTGACAATGAAGTTAATAGCAATAACGACGTAAAACAAGAATTAAAACAAGAGTTAAAGCCTCAAGCACAGCAAAGCGTTAAAAAAGTAGAGACATCAGACAAGCTTAAAAACTTGGATAAAAAGGTTAGCATTGCAAAAACGGATAGCAAAACGTTTGAAGGTTTTAAAGAGCGTATTGAGCTTGCGCAATCTGACGTAAGTTGTGATACAAGTGCACAATGTTATGTCGTGTCAACCGGTTCTAACCCTTGTGGCGGCGCAAGTGGTTATGCAGTTTTATCATCAAAAACCAGCAATAAAGATGAGATTGAAGCACTTACAGCTGAACTTATTCGCTTAGAAAAGAGCAAACATGCTTTAGAGGGGACAATGGGGATTTGTCAGCACCTATTTGAACCAAAAGGCATGTGTAAAAATGAAAAATGTGTAGCGGTTGATGGCCCGCAAGAGGTTTATTAATACAAAAAAGGAAAGTGGCTAGCCACTTTCCTCGCTTTCAAATGATTAAGATGTTGTGTTGCTTATGGGTTGGCTTGCACGTTTAGTGTAATACCACTTGCTGCGCGATAACCGTATACATCAATGTACCAAGTACCTGCCTGTGGTGTGCTGAATGAACAAGACTCGTTGTTACCACTTTCATATGGGCGACAATCGTAGCTATTTGTTGTTGATTGAGCACCATGCGTTACATATAAGTCCGCATCACCAGTACCGCCAGACATAGTTACATTAAAATCAGTGTAACCAGCTGCTAGGTCAATTGTATAACGCTGCCAGCTGCGACGTGAAACTGATACATCGTTTACGGTATCGTTAATTGGCGTAAGTTCACCAGTGCCACCGTCATTACCTTCGGTGTAGCTTGCAGTAAGGCTTACATTGCTAAAGCTGCTGTAAGCTTTCAAGCGGACATAATAAGTACCGCCAGACTGCGTTAGATTACATGTTTCATTGTTACCAGATTTATATGGACGACACTCATAACTGCTGTCAGTTGGCGCTGCATTAAATTGCGTATATAAATCAGCGTCACCAGAGCCACCGCTCATTGATACTGTTACGTCGGTAGCGCCTGCTGGAACTTCAAATGTGTACAGGATCTCTTCATTAGTATTTGCACTAATACCTGATACTGTCTGACCGTTAACAAGTACATTCTCACCTGGGTTAGGTGGTGTTGTACCGCCCGAACAACCATTTGCTTGTAAATAGTCGATAGCGTCTTTCGCTTGCACTAAACCGTGACCGAATTTCACATCACGACCTGCTGCACCTAAATCTTCAGCCGTTGCATTTAATGCGCCACGAATATCGTCTGCGCTACAACTTGGGTGATGGCTCCATACTAGCGCTGCAACACCGGCTACATGTGGTGATGCCATTGAAGTACCGCTCATCATGCCGTAGTTACCAGTACCAATCTCAATTGTTGTTGATAGACCAGTTTGAGACAGCATTGCTGCACCGTCAGTATCGGTAGCTGTTACAGCTGGAATTGAAGTTTGGTTTGTATCGCCTAACGTACCGCCGAAACTACCTGCTGCATTGTTATAGATTACCGCGCCAACGCCGCCGCTATCTTGACAGTTTTTAACTTTGTCGTGGAATGAGATGTTACCGCGCTGAATTAGACATACTTTACCGTTTGCGCCTGAATCAGTAGATTCACCTGTAGCAAAATCATAAAGAGGTGCAGTAACTGAGCCGCTGTTTTCCATTGCGTTAACGCTGTATGCATTGCTGCCAACAGATAACGAAACAACTTGCCCCGTGCCTTCTGGGTAAGTTGAGTACACATCTACACCCGGTGCAGCAATCTCAACTTGGCTGTTCTTTTGTGAGAAATCGGCCAGTGCTTTTGCACTGTCAATCGCTGCTACAGACATTACTGAATCATATGATGCAGGGAAGCTTTCAATATCAGTAGTATTTGATGGGTTACCATCGTTACCAGCAGCCGCGATTAGTAATAAACCAGCGTCAGCAATTGCTTGAATACCATTACGCTCTGACGTGCTAGAACCTGAGCCACCAAGGCTCATGTTAATAACGTCGCTGCCTGCGTTTTTACATTCATTCATTGCCGCAACAAGATCAGATGAGTAACCCCAACCGCTTGCATTGAATACTTTAATAATATGAAGTGATGGATCTGAACCAATTACACCGCGTACACCAACACCATTGTCAATGGCTGCAATTGTACCCGCTACGTGTGTACCGTGAGGACCACCTTCTTGATACCAATTACCTGTACCACTGTTGTTTGTGCCAGTTACGGTACCGCCATTAGTGCCCATATCTTCATGTGGAAGGTCTAAACCTGAGTCGATTACACAGATTTTTTTACCATTATTTGCAGCTGATGCTACTGAATCATTAACCTGATCAGCTTGTACCATTGCAATGCCGTAAGGCTGTGTTTGTGCCATTAATCGGCGTGGTAAGTCTTCTTCAATGTATTCTACGTTAGGGTCGTTTTGTAATTGCTTTAATTGCGATTCTGATAGGCGCGCAATATTTGCATTAATTGATGCATTGAACTGTGCGTTATTAACGCCCATTTTTGATAAACGGTCAGAAGTTGCGAACTGAACATTTGTTGAGTTTGCAAAATTCATAAACGCTGAATTGTTTTTATATTTAATGATGTAGCGCTTTGGTAAAGGTGATTTTACAGCTGCACGGTCAGATAGGTTTAGTGTTAATAAGCCTTCAGCTTCAGTCGCTACAGCGGTGTTTACTGCAAGCGCTACCGCTGCCAGTGAACAAAGCTTAAGAGGTTTGTTTGTCATAATAGTTCCCAGGTTGTTGTCGTTATAGGAACTTGGAATGTAACAGTGAGTTACATACAGTTACAACTATTTAACATTTGCGAGTGTAAACGATTGTTAATGTATATTGTTTGAAAAACCTTTAATTACTTGACTCTTGAGCTTATTCCATGAAGAAAGATACTTAATATTATTGTTAAAATAGCAATGTCGACTAATTGTTCTGAGACTCCCTCTAATTGCTGCAATAAAATCAATGTAAAAACAACTGACGCTAAACCGCGAGGGCCAAACCATGCCAGTAAAAATCGTTGTTTAAGGTTAAGTTGCGTAAATAACAGGGACAACAACACGGGAATGACGCGCATAACAGTTAACGCGCATAATGAATAAAGTAAAACAAATAATGACACACCATCAATCAAATAATTAAAGGCAAAGTTACCAAAAATAAACCAGATTATGAGTGCACAAGTGTTAGCTAAGGCGCGGGCGTTACTGAGTCGCTGAGGTTTAAACGCTTTTTTAAATTTAAAATCAAACAACAAGCCTGCGGTGAAGGCGGCAAAAAAACCACTTCCGCCAAATAGTTGTGCAACTAAAAAGATTAAAATAGCGATAGCAACACAAATGAATACTTCATTTTGTTTGTTGTAAAGTCGGTATTTTTCAGAAAATATCACAAGCTTAAAGACGAGTATTGAAATAACAATAGCAACGATAACCGCAACGCCAATTTCTTTGACTGCAATGGTAAGTGTATTTGTCAGGTTTATGGTTTGTTGATTGCTCGCGGAATATAAAAGCAATAAAAATACCGGGACCGCTAAACCATCATTTAATCCGCTTTCAACGTTTACAGCCTCGCGTGTTTGCGCCGGAATTTTTTGATTGTCGATAAAGTTGCTGCTAAGCGCTGCGTCTGTTGGTGTTAAAATAATCGCTAACAAAGCTAAATGGATAAATGGCTCATCAGGAAACAAGGTGGTGCCGATATAGGTGCCAAATAAAAAGGTTAACGGCATTGCTATGAGTAACAGTAAAAGCGGATAGGCGTAGCTGTGCGTTAACACCGATATCTTTGCTTTCGCCGCATCGCCAAATAAGATGAGTGCCAAGGTGAGTTCGATATAAATTTGAAATGCAGAAACATCAAATTCTAAGTGGCTAGGTGCGCTAAAAAAATACGCAAAACAAAAGCCAAAAAACAGCATAAACATTGGGCCTGTGATGCTTAGTTGTCCAATGCGTTTGGCAAAAAGCGAATAGACGATAACTAAGCCCGTAATTGCGACGAAAATTGCGTATTCATTTTCCATAACTAGCTAATCTCTTTTTCCATGGCGGTGATTAAACGTCGCAACTGCCTTACTTCATAACTGCCATTACCCCTTTCTCTGTGAAGTAAGGGAGCATCTACCGTAAGCGCATTTCCACGAAGCTGCTTGTAACATGTCGCGATTTGTAATCCGATGTCACACAAACGATGCGGGGTTAACTGATTATTATCAAAAACATAAAGTACCTGTTCGGTAAGGTCTAGGTGGGCCAACAGTGGGCCTGAATCAGCGTTTTGTTGAGCAAATGCTTGCAGCGGCAATTGCGCTTTCTTAACTAGGTAAAGCAAGAACAAGTTGCGCATTTTATGAATGTCGTTTTTGTAGCGCGCAAACGCATCGCGCAACATGTGTTCGTCAATCGCTTTTGATTGTGTGATTGGCTTATTTTTTTTATTTAAAATTGGGTCGCTTTTTCGAAGTGTTTTTACCGGATTGTCTTTAATAATAGCAGCTTGCGTTAAGGCATCGCAGAAGTGGTTAAGCACAGTAAACATAGACGCGCGAGATTCATAACTCATTACCGCTGATTTAAAGGGGCGCCAGTTTTCATTAACACGTCGCTCGCCATTACATAGTTTAAAGCGCGCATTATGCTGTAATGTACACCAAGTGGTGTCCGGGGATTGGCAAAATAATGTATATGTGGTTAATAACTGTTTATTAATCGACGTCAAGCCGCAATTATGTTTGAACCAAAGCCATAGCAATAATTTTTCTATTTCATTACGAAAACGATTAAAACTGTTTTCGCTTTTTATGCCTACTTTCTGTAAGTACTTTAAACAAAACGTTAAGTCGTCTAATTGTGCCTGCGTTAACCTACTTAAATGTGTATAATTTCCAACATTAAAATGATGTTGTGCGTAATCGATTTGATAAGGCAGTTGAGCAAAAGTGTCGAATAACGGTTTAATCATTACACACGTCTTTTCCATGTTGGTGCTAAATTATTCTGGGGATCGTTTATGTCTTTAATTCAACACTATAGTGAACTACCTGACACGTTATTTCAATCGATTAAACCCGAACCACTTGAACAACCCAAAACTATCGTGTTTAACGATAAGTTGGCTTCAAGTTTGAATTTGCCTACGAGTTTTAATGCACAAAATCCAGCTATTTTAGCGGGTAATGATTTTATTGATTCGTGCAATCCTCTTGCACTTGGTTATGCGGGGCATCAATTTGGCAATTTAACGCCTCAGCTTGGTGATGGTCGTGCGCATTTGCTTGGTCAAGTGAGCGCAGAGAATACGTTACATTACGATTTGCAACTTAAAGGCAGTGGGCGAACGCGATACTCGCGCGGTGGCGATGGTCGCTCAACCCTTAGAGCTGCACTTCGAGAATATATTGTAAGTGAATACCTGCATAAACTGGGTATTGATACAACGCGCAGTCTGTACGTGGTTGCAGGCGACGATAAAATTATGCGCGATGATCTTGAGCAAGCCGCAGTGGTATGCCGAGTTGCAAAAAGTCATTTACGCATTGGCTCGTTCCAATACGCGGCGATGCATCAAGATAGTGGTGTGTTAAAAACACTTTCCGATTTCGCGATAAAGCAACTTTACCCAGAACTTATCGACCATGAAAATCCATACCTTGCATTGTTTGATGTTGTAAGTGATCGATTAGCTGATCTAGTCGCAAGTTGGATGGCTAATGGCTTTATTCACGGAGTTATGAATACCGATAATATTTTATTAAGTGCCGAGAGTATTGATTTTGGACCATGTGCATTTATGGGAGTGTATAAACCTGAGCAAGTGTTTAGCAGTATTGATAGGCAAGGGCGTTACGCGTACCGTAATCAACCGGGCATAATGCACTGGAATCTTGCGCGCTTAGCCGAGAGTCTCATTGGGCTCGTTGCGCAAGATGAAGACAAGTCGATATCATTACTTTCAAATGCATTGAATGTGTTTCCACAAAAATATGAAGACTTTTTCCATCAGCGAATGTGTGGAAAGCTCGCCCTTGACCCTAAAGAACCTCAATCAAAACCAGTTGTGCAAGCATTATTGAAGTATCTCGAACAGGAACAAAAAGATTTTAATGGTACGTTTAGTCAATTGGTAATCTCTGAAAAAAACATACATGGTGATTACGATATTGTTAAATCAGAATGGTTTAAGTTATGGCAATCACAGCGAAAATTGGACTTAATACCACGAATGTGTCATGTTACACAAAATGCATATTTTTCCAACAGCGACATTGAAACCTTGCTCGATAAGTGTGTAACTAGTCCCGAGCAGGCACCTCAAACCATTTCGCATTATTTTGCATTATTAAACAATCAAAGCGCTAACGAACTTCACGCTAACCACCATTTTGATACGAGTTATCGTACGTTTTGCGGCACATAACCACGTTAACCCATTGCACACTGCTATACTCTGAGGAAAACCCGATTAGCAGTTAAGTAGAGCCGAGAGCAGTTATGATAGACGTAATAAAACAACAAATAAGAAAGCGTATGTTTTGGGACTTAATTGCGCTGATTTTGTTATTTGTCGTGAGTTACTTTTTATTCCTGTTGTTCAACGTGATTGATTGGCTTCATCATATTAGCCACGAAGTAGGGGTGAGGGGGATTGCGGAAGTCATTCCTACGTTGTGTGTGTTGTCGTTAGGGTTTTCGGCGTATGCCTACAGACGTTGGCAAGATACAAAAGCGTTTTCGCTTTATGCCGAAGAATTGTCAATGATTGACCCAATGACAAATTTGCCTAACAGACGTGCCGTGCAACGCATATTGAATCAAGTAAACGAAAACAAAGAATACCCAGTAGGGGTGTTGTTAGTAGATATCGAAGGACTTGAAAATATTCGCTCATTACTTGGTCAGACCGTTATTGAACATGTTTTAATTGAAATTTTATACCATATTTCGAAAGAGCTAAGTGGCGAACAGCTTGTTGCATATTGGCAAGCAGGGCAGTTTATTTGTGTATGCCCAGGGCTTGAACAAGGTGACGTAGAAACGCTAAAAAAACGCTTTGAAGCAATTTCAATTAACAAAGACAAATTACTTGGGCAGCCGTTAAAATTCAGCTGCGCAGCAAGCTCTGTGTACAACAAAGCAGAATTAGAAAACCTATTTACTGAGCTTGAAGACCAATTGATTTAATTTTATCTAGAGATTGTATTAACCAGCTTTTTGAAGCGATACATTTTAGTTTTCAGGTTAGTTTAGTACCAACACGATAATATCGTTGTTGTTAATGCCGTTGCATTGATGCTGATGTATATCGCTTTTACTCGTTTTTAACACACATGACTCAAACCCGAGTGTTTCACATTTGTCGTAACATGCCAATTTTTTAGTCCAGTCAGTGTATTCTGACATAAGAATATTGAGTAAAAGCGTGCTTGTGATAACAAACAATAATGTAACTGCAATGGCTTTATTAAATGCAATTTTCATAGCGCTTTACCTTTATCACTCAATATTCCAAGTTTAGTACATTGTTAAAAATTGCATAGTTCAAACTTGGTTACTAAACCAATTAACAATCATTTTCAATAGCCTTTAAAATTGCTTAAACATTTTAGCTAGGTTATTGAATTTTTAATATAAAAACAGTCTTTTAGAACCCTTGTTTATCATTTTACATGCGCTAGAGTTATTATATCTAGTATCGCGTAGAGTAATCGTAATGAAAGGAAATAAAGACGTACTTGTAACGTTAAATCAAGTGCTTACACATGAATTAACGTCAATTAATCAGTTTTTTTTACACGCACGTATGTTTAAAAATTGGGGCCTAGAGGAACTAAATGAAAAGGCCTATAAAAAATCAATTAAAGACATGAAACAAGCGGATGATTTAATTGAACGCATTTTATTCTTAGAAGGTTTACCAAACCTTCAGCATTTAGAGCGTTTGCGTATAGGCGAAAACGCCACTGAAATGCTTGAATGTGACCTCGCTATGCAAATGGACCAAGTTCCTTTATTAAAACAAGCAATCGCATTGTGTGAAGACAAACAAGATTATGTCAGCCGAGAACTACTCGAAGATATTCTAGAGTATGAAGAAGATTATATTGATTGGTTAGAAACACAGCTCTCACTGATCGGTAACATCGGCATTGAAAATTACCTACAAAGCCAAATTGAGGAGTAAGTGATGAAAGGCAATCAGAAGATTATTGATTTACTTAACCGCCAGCTTACACTTGAATTAACGTCAATGGATCAGTATTTGGCGCACGGTAAAATTTATGAAGATTTAGGCATTGAAAAGCTACACAAGCAATTAGCTCACGAATATGAAGAAGAGCTAGAGCATGCCAACAAATTGATTGAGCGTATTCTATTTTTAGAAGGATCACCGGATACAGCGTCACGTAAACCAATTAACGTTGGCAGCAACGTGCAAGAAATGCTCGAAAATGATTTAGCAGCAGAGCACATGGTTCAGCAAAGTCTTATCGAAATCATTAAAGTATGTGAAGACGAAAAAGACTATGTAACACGCGAAATACTCGAAACCTTACTAGATGATACCGAAATGGATCATATCTATTGGTTAGAGCAGCATCTGAACTTAATTAAACTGATTGGATTACCAAATTATATTCAGTCACAAATGAAAAGTGATACCCCGTAGAAAAGGCCTTTATGGCCTTTTTTATTTTCGAGCTACTCCGTACTCTTGTTTAAATTACCGCCTGCGCTTTGTTCTACTGCGCATATTTAGCCCACAAAAACATTCCAAAACAACGTTTCAGCGTACATGTGTGCATATTTAAAAGTGTAATTAAATCAAATGCATAGTTGTTAAATGTAATAAATTTATTAATTTTTTTAACTAGAGTAATTGATCTAAACAAAATTTTATGACGTAATGTATAAAAATTATCTGGTCGGATGAGTAGCCATGAGTTTAAGAACAAGTTTGAAAAAAGTATTACCAAGTATCTCTGTAACAGAGCAAGAAGCCTTAGATGCAGGCGATGTTTGGTTGGAAGGTTCTATCTATCAAGGTAAGCCTGATTTTGATGCGTTACGTGCAGTGCCTGAAGCAAAACTAAGCGATGAAGAGCAAGCATTCCTAGATGGTCCAGTAGCGCAATTGTTAGACATGATTGATGAAACTGAGATCCAAAGTTCAAATCATTTACCTGACAATATTCTTGAGTTTATTAAATCAAATCGTTTCTTTTCACTGATTATTCCTAAACAGTATGGCGGTTTAGAGTTTAGCCCATATGCGAATTCAACGATTGTTGCGACTATCGCTACCAAAAGTACAGCTGTTGCAGTAACGGTTATGGTACCAAACTCACTTGGACCGGGTGAGCTACTTATGCACTATGGTACGGAAGAGCAGCGTCAGCACTACTTGCCTAAATTAGCTATCGGCCAAGATATTCCATGTTTTGCACTAACAAGCCCTGAAGCGGGTTCTGATGCTGGCGGTATTCCAGACCAAGGTATCGTAACTATGGGCGAATACCAAGGCAAACAGGTACTTGGTTTAGAGTTAACGTGGGATAAGCGTTATATCACGCTTGCACCAATTGCAACGGTACTTGGCCTTGCAGTGAAAGTAAAAGATCCACAAGGTCTACTTGGTGGCGAAGAAGATTTAGGCATTACCTGTGCGCTAATTCCAAAAGATCATCCAGGTGTTGAACTGGGTAATCGCCATAACCCAATGGGCATTAAATTCTACAATGGTACAACACGTGGTCAGAGTGTTTTTGTACCGATGGAATTTATCATTGGTGGTCAAAAGAACATTGGTCGCGGTTGGCAAATGCTTGTAAGTTGTCTGGGCGCGGGCCGTGGTATCTCATTACCAGCATTAGGTTGTTCAACTGCACACGTAGCACTTAAATCAGCGTCAGAATACGCAGCAGTGCGTGAGCAATTTGGTTTAAGCATTGGCTTATTTGAAGGTATTCAAGAAAAATTGGCTGATATTGCGGGCAAAACGTACTTACAAGAAGCAATGCGTGTATTAACAACAGAAGGTTTGGGCTTAGGCTTAAAACCATCAGTTGTAACTGCAATTGCAAAGTATCATATGACAGAGCTTGGCCGTGATGTACTAAATTCAGCAATGGATATTCAAGCCGGTAAAGCAATTCAATGTGGTCCGCAAAATACCTTAGCGCAAGGTTACCTTGGTCAACCAGTTGCAATTACAGTAGAAGGTGCAAACATTCTTACGCGTAACCTTATGATCTTTGGTCAAGGTGTAATGCGTTGTCACCCACATCTACAAAGCATGGTTGAATCAATTCACAGTACTGAAAAAAATGCAGACGCTACGTTCCGTGGCTTGTTAACAAAAACAGTTGGCTACAGTGTTGGTAACAGTTTAAGTGCATTTACTAAAGGTTTACTGCCATTTACTGCAGGCGCGAAGTCAAAACTGTCTGAAGTGCGTCAGTACGAAAAAGCGGTAAATAGACTTTCAGCAAAACTTGCAGTATACGCAGACTTTTCATTACTTGTACTTGGCGGCAAACTTAAGCAAGCTGAACTACTATCAGCGCGCTTAGGTGATGTAATGAGTTATTTATACGCAGCAATGGCATCAATTCGTTACTACGAGCAAAAAGTGTCTGTTGAAGACCGTGCACAAGCAGCACCGTACTTCCATTACGCAACACGTTGGGCCATTGCACAAGCTGAAAACGCAATAAGCGATTTCTTAGCAAACTTCCCATCAGGTGCAACACGTAAGTTTATGCGACTAATTACAGTAACGTACTCTGAAAGCACAATGCGTATCAATGATGATTTGGTAAGAGAACTTGCGCATCAGTGCCAGTTAAATACCAAATTTAAAAAGCAATTAACGCATTTAGTACATGCTTCAAGTGGCGATGGACACGACATTAACCAGCAAGCGTATCTAGCTAAACTAGAGTGTTTAGATATGCTAGCTAAGATTAAAAAGTCACTACGCAAGAGAGAAATCAAAGCCGGCGTACGTTTCGCTGAAACTCTCGATAATGCATTGGTAGCAAACGTTATCACGGCAGACGAGTATAAAATGCTAGTCGATTACAACGTAAAACGTGAGCTTGCAATACGCGTTGATGAATTCGATTTTGATATGAATTTGCTAAAGCCAGAACAGGCAAAGCTAAAACAAGTTAGCTAATTAGAATCCTAACGTACTTGCAAAGCCAATCCATGTGATTGGCTTTTTTTATGTTCTTGTTACAATAGGCGCGATTTTTAATAGCAATTCTGTTAAGTGTGAGACTAGGGATAGCGCTGGATAAATGAAATGATACCAAGGCGGAATATTTCTTATGTAGTTGTTCCACATTGATACATTCTTACGTCGTTATCATGATATTTATTCCGCGAGGATGATCAGCTACTTCAGTGAATTGGTATTAGTATTACGACACTATTAACTAGAATACTTAGCGATTTGGGTAACAAGAGAGCAGTATGAAAAAAACCTTCCTTTTATCGATTTTTATAATGTGTTTTTCACTCTCAGCTGAACAATCAGAGCTAGCGTTAGTGATGAAAGAAATGGCACTAAGTTACAAACAAGCCAAAACAGCGCAAACATCAGATGAGTTGCTTACTCATTTAACTGATATTGAAAAGGCCTTACGTAAGTCGCAACAAATTGGCTTTAACCGTGAGTCGGAGACATCGAACCAAGGAATCGAGCGTGTACTTAAACACGTTGCGTTAATTAAGCAAAACGTAAACGATTTGCCAACTGCTAAAAAACAATTGACCAAAATTGATAAATTACGCAAGCAATATCACAAAATTCATGAGCCCAGTTTCTGGCAGCTATTATTTGGTAACTAACTGTTAATAATTGTAATTTGACTTGATAAATCACTTTTCAATTTGCATTATATTGCGTCGTTATTCGGTGTTTCTTTTATAACCTTGATAGCGTCTTAGCACTTATCTAACAGATAAGAGCGTTTTAATCGGTTCCGGTGCGCGATCACCGTTTTATTTTCATTTTAAGGACAATAATGAAACCCTTAACTTATTTACTTCTTATCATTGTCAGCGTGTTTTCACTTAATTTACATGCAAAAAACCATAATCAATTTGCATATTACGGTTTGAGTTTACAACAGCAAAAATTTAAATCGCTTGATTTTAAAGCATCAGTTGTGGACGAAAACCTCGGTGAATATAAGTATAAATCCAGTGATAGTGGTTTTGGTGCACGGGTTTTAGTTGGCTTTCAATTTAACCGATTTGTTGCCATAGAAGGCGGTGTGTCGCGTTTTGCGGTAGCCGATTTCAAAGTGTCAGAGCAAAGCTCCGATAGCAAAGGTAAAAAAACAAGTATCACAAAGCATAAAGGCGAATTTGAAACGTTAGCGGCAGATTTACGTCTGGTCGGTACATTTCCTATAAATGATAAGCTATTTTTAAAAGCGCAGGTGGGCTTGACCGGTTGGGACAATAAAATGGAGCAACTAATATATCAAGACAGTGCATTAGCCACACAAAAAATTGACGACCGCGGCACGTCATTAGTCAGTGGGTTGGGAATCGGTTACGGCATCAGCAAATCAATGGCGCTTACCCTAGATTATGAGAAAACTGAAATCGCTGAAATTAAAACCGATACCTTAAGTGTGTCGTTACTGTTCCGATTTTAAATTCAGTACTTAGCGATATTTTTAATATCGCTAAGTATTCGATTATAAATCTTTCAGGCGTTTGAGTAATTTATGCGCATTTGACACACAATTTAGCTGTTGTGGCGGGTAGCTCAAAGTGCGCTCAAGTAGGCGCAAACATTTACTTAACTGTTCGTCGCCTATTTCACAGTTATTAACCAAGTAATCTACCGCTTCTAGCGCAACAATTTCATGTATAAAGCCATTTGCTGTGATAACGCCATATTTACCTGCCAAAAATAATTGCCAATGGTTTTGAATTTGCTCTTCAAGATTTTCAAAGTATTCGGCGTTAAGTTCAAAGCCTTTTGCCGCCAAATCGTTTACTGATTTTGCATATTGCTGATAGAACAAAGTATATGCTTGCGCTGAGCTCAACTCTGAATGATTTTTTAACAAATCTATCCATTTAGTATAGCCTCGGGCGTAATACTCTTGTTCTTCATTGAAATCACAAATGCCAAAAAACGAGCTCGACTGCACTTGGTTTTTTAAATGATAGGCGGCGCTTGGCAAAATACAGGCGTCTTGCCACTCATTTAAGGTGTGCTCTTTTACCCCTGTGTGCAAAGAAAGCTGTTTTAACGAATAGAAATAATCTTCGAAGTATTCTGATATAGCCATTGCAAAATAATAAACTGTATATTTATACAGTAATCTTATCGTAACTAATAAAAATAACAACAAATTTTAACTAAGACTTGTTACCTACTTACGTGACACCTTGTTTATGGTTAAAATAGTGCAAATTTTTATAATGATAAGTAGCTATGACAAACGTTGCCACAATTAAACAAGCGAGTCTAATCACCGCAATTAAAACGCCTTACCACTGCAATGGTGAAATTGATTTACCCACTTACGACATGCTAGTTGAAAAGCAAATCGAAGCTGGTGTAGATGGCATTATTGTGGGTGGTACAACGGGCGAAGGCCAGTTAATGAACTGGGAAGAGCATTTAATGCTTATCGCCCACAGCGTTAACAAATTTAAAGGCCAATTACTTATTATTGGTAACACCGGCAGTAACAATACTAAAGAAGCAATTAAAGCCACAGAATATGGTTTTGCTACAGGTATGGATGCAGCACTGCAGATTAATCCTTACTACGGACGCACGTCAAATCAAGGGGTTATTGCTCACTTTGAACGTGTATTAGCGATTGGCCCTGCATTTATTTACAATGTACCGGGGCGTACGGGTCAAGATTTAACACCTGATATTATTGAACAGCTTGCTCAGTCAGAAAACTTTATTGGTGTAAAAGAATGCGCCGGTAATGAGCGAATTGAATATTATGAAAGCAAAGGCATCGCATGTTGGTCTGGTAACGACGACGAAGCCCATGAGAGTCGCCATAAAGCCAAATCACATGGTGTGATTTCAGTTACGTCAAATTTAATTCCGGGTGTATTTCGCGAATTAATGGACCGTGAAAATAATGAACTTAACGACCAATGCCAGCAATTAATGGCGTGGTTATTTTGTGAGCCAAATCCAATTGCGATTAATACCGCATTGGTGTTATCGGGCGCGGTAAAACCTGTATTCCGCTTACCATATGTGCCGCTAAACGATCAGCAAATCGAAATAGGCATGGGATTAATGCGCCAGTTTGAAGATAAACTGGTTGGCGGTTCGCTTAATCAACTCGCACAAAGCGATTTTATCGTTACCCCATAACGCCCGTTTTTATTAGAGCGATCGGTTAAACGATCGCTTTTAGCTATTCTGCACAGTACTTTCCTTGTTATAATTAACATAATTCCCTCAATAGGTTTCCAATATTATGAATTTCAAATCCTTTAGCTTTGCTGACTCGATTTTATCAGCACTAGAGAAAATGGGTTATGAATCACTAACGCCAGTACAGAAAATGGCGATACCACATGTACGTCGTGGTCACGACGTGCTTGCAAGTGCGCAAACAGGCACAGGTAAAACAGCAGCGTTTGCGCTGCCGATTATTCAAAAACTACTTGATAGTAACGCCAATGGTGAGTCAATTCGCGCTGTGATTTTAGCGCCGACGCGTGAACTAGTTGATCAAATTGATCACAACATTAAGCAATTTACGGCGTTTAACAATTTAAAGTCGGTTGCAATTTTCGGTGGTGTAGAGCACGACAAACAAATTAACCGTGTTAATAAAGGCTGCGATATTCTTGTCGCAACGCCAGGGCGTTTAATTGAACACTTACGTAAAGGCAATTTTGCGCTTAATAACGCGTGTCATGTAGTACTTGACGAAGCAGACCGTATGTTAGACATGGGCTTTCGCTCTGATATTGAAACCATCTTAGAGCAATGTGACAAAGATAAACAAACATTGTTGTTTTCAGCAACGTATCCGTCGGCAGTTAAACAGTTTGCTACAAAAGCACTTAAAAATCCCAAAATTGTTCAGGTAAGTAGAGATAACGAAACGGCTAGTACCATCACCCACGTTGCGTATCCCGTATCAAACGACAGAAAATTAGAGCTATTGTCAGAGCTTATTTGTCGTAAGGGATGGAAGCAAGTACTGGTTTTCGTCAACATGAAAGAAGATGTGCAGTTAATTGTTGACGAGCTTACTCAATACGGCGTTACTGTTGGTGTGATGCATGGCGATAAAAGCCAAGGTAATCGTCGCCGCGCATTACGTGAATTTAAAAATGGGAAAACCACTATTTTAGTGGGTACGGAAGTGGCGGCTCGCGGTTTGGATATTGCCGGACTACCTCGCGTAATTAACTTTGATTTGCCATACCTTGCTGAAGATTATGTTCACCGTATCGGGCGTACAGGTCGCGCGGGTCAAAAGGGCTTTGCTATTTCATTAGTTAGTCGTGAAGAAGAGCATGTACTTGCGCAAATTGAAGATTTAATTCAAGACAAAGTTAAGCGTATTTATTACCCTGGCTTTGAAGTAAGTAACCGCGATGGCTTAATTAAAAAAATTGGTAAAAAAACCTCACTGCAAAAGCGTATTCGCTCTAACAGAGCAACACAGTACGGTGCAGAAGCTAAGATGCAAAATCGTCAGAAAATCAGAAAAACATTTAAAAAGTAACAACCAAGTTTAGTATTTCGCTGTTCTCGAATAGCTGATAAAGCGAAATTTAAATACAAAAAAGGAGCATTTACTGCTCCTTTTTTATTTTAAATTGATAATAGCTTACGCTAATAGCGCTTTGCAGCCTTAACCTACTATGGCGTATAGTAGATTGGTGAATTAGGGCCAACTGGCATACCTAGCACGAATACCCATAAGTAGAATAAACATACCCAGCCTACAAAGAAGAACATTGAATATGGCAGCATGGTTGCTACAAGTGTTCCTATGCCCATATCTTTTTTGTATTTGGTTGCCACCGCGAGGATTAAGCCAAAATAACTCATCATTGGCGTGATAAGGTTAGTTACCGAATCACCAATACGGTAGGCTGCTTGAATTGTTTCAGGCGCATAACCGATAAGCATTAACATAGGTACAAATATTGGCGCGGTGATTGCCCACTGTGCCGACGATGAACCTAAACTCAAGTTAACCACTGCACACATAAAAATAAACAGTACAAATACTTCAGGGCCAGTTAAGTTTAACGCAGTTAACATAGCCGCGCCTTTAACCGCTAAGATAGTACCTAAGTTGGTCCATTTAAAGAATGCAACAAATTGCGCAGCGAAGAATACTAACACAATGTACATACCCATTGAGCTCATACTTTTAGACATGGCATCAATGATATCGCGGTCATTTTTCATTGAACCAACAACGCGACCATAAACAAAACCAGGAATAGCAAAGGTTACAAAGATAAATACAACAATCCCTTTTAAGAAAGGTGAACCTGCTACTAATCCGGTTTCTGGGTGACGTAGAATACCGTTTTCAGGCACGATTGTTGTTGCAAGTACAGCACACGTCGCTAAAAAAGCAAGACCAGCGTAACGTAAACCTTTACGCTCAACGTCAGTCAAATGGTCGATTTTATTATCCGCTAAATCAATGCTTGCTTCGTCATTGTTGTATTTACCTAAGCGAGGCTCAACAATTTTTTCTGTAACCCAGGTACCAACAAAGGCGATTAACACCACTGAAATTGCCATAAAGTAATAATTTGCTTCTGGGCCTACTTCATATGTTGGGTCAATCATTTGTGCTGCTGGCGTTGTAATACCCGCAAGTAATGGGTCAATTGTACCCAACAACAGGTTAGCACTGTAACCACCAGAAACACCGGCAAACGCAGCAGCAAGGCCTGCTAACGGGTGACGACCAAGGCTGTGGAAGATCATTGCAGCTAATGGAATCAGTACGACATAACCAAGTTCTGACGCTGTGTTAGACAAAATCGCGGCAAACACCACCATAAACGTTACTAGGCGCTTTGGCGCACCCATTACCATGCCGCGCATTGCCGCTGATAACATACCTGAATGCTCTGCAACACTTACACCTAGTAATGCTACGAGTACCGTACCAAGTGGCGCAAAACCGGTGAAGTTAGTAACAAGTCCAGTCACGATACGTTGTAAACCTTCAGCGCTCATAAGCGATACCACTTCAATCACACCATCAGGTGCACGGCCTTTAGCACCTTCTGGGCGTGGATCAATAGCGCTAACCCCCATCCAATCAGCAATACCACTGAAAATGACAATAGCAACACAGAACATTGCAAATAGGGTGATTGGATGAGGCAGTAAATTGCCGAGGAATTCGACGGTTGCTAAAAAGCGATTAAACAACCCTTTGTTTTGGTTATCTTGAGAGTTTACTTCTATCGTTGACATGAATAATAACGGTTAATATAAAAATGCCCGCAACATACCATAATACGTAGATATTACCAAGGCTGATGCGGTTAACCGCGCTATACGCCGCCAAGCAGCGGGATTATTGCTGAGCTAAGAAGTCAAACCACTGTTGTTGATAGGCGGCTAGTTTTATGTGTTTTTTCGACATTAAATGACGTTGCTTGTTTTCTACAGATGTAAACGGGCCGACACGACACAGTGGGCAATAACCGGTGTTATTAAAAGCAAAAGGTGTAAATTGATTTTTGACCGATTCGGGTTGTGTTACATCGGAGTAGCAATAAATAAAGCCTTTAGTGTCTTTAACCTGTTTATCACGGTCAACATTACGAATTTGATAGTCAGGAAAAAGTGAATAGTTAAACGCTTGTTTACCCAAATAAGTGATTGATGTGTCGGTAACAAGATCAGTCTCAATCTGCCAATGACTATAAGGTTTTACTTCTTTTGAAGTAATGTAACTGAGTCGTGCACCGTTTTTATCTAAAAAGTAGTCAAAACATGCAAGTAAATAATTACGTAGCAAGTTACGATTTACAATATTTTGATTTGGGGCCTGTTCAAACGCATCTTTTGACTTAACTGCAGGAACAAGCGGAAATTGAAAAATCACTAAGTCAAACGCACCGCAAAGTGTATTTGGCCAGGTTTTAGCGTTTGTTATATCAAGTTCATAATGTACACTCGCATTTAATCGATTTAATCCGTTAATGCCATTTTTACTGTATTTATCCATGATGGTTGCTTTCGCATCCAATACTGACGCTGATAAATGTGTTATTTGATGATGAGCAAGTAACGAATACGAAAAGGTGAGGTCGCCATCGCCAATGGTAAGAATACGCCAGTTGGGTTTTAAGAACATAAAATCAAAGTGCTAAAACAAAAACGCTATTCTAACATGTGCATTTACCTGAGAAAATGCAAGCGTTTTAAATGTGGCTGAATTACAATAGCGCCATAGATTATTTAGTTGTTTAGATATGAGTGAATTAAAGCGCTTAAACAAATATATCAGTGAAACCGGTATTTGTTCACGTCGAGAAGCCGATACGTTAATCGCAGAGGGTAAAGTTACGGTTAACGGAACAGTTGCCGAAATGGGCTTAAAAGTATCTGATGCTGATAACATTACGGTTAACGGTAAGTCATTAAAGGCAAAACCAAAACGCGTTTATATTGCATACAACAAGCCTGTGGGTGTTACCTGCACAACCGAAAAGAAAATTAAAAGTAATATTGTCTCTGCGATCAATTACAAAGATCGAATTTTCCCAATTGGACGCCTAGATAGACCGTCAGAAGGGCTAATCTTTTTGACCAACGAAGGTGATATCGTCAACAAAATATTGCGCGCAGGCAATAATCACGAGAAAGAGTATATTGTCACTGTCGATAAAGAAATTGACCAGCGTTTTGTTGAAAAGATGGCGTCAGGTATTCCAATTCTCGATACCATAACAAAACCGTGTAAAGTTAAACAACTTGGCAAGAAACGCTTTAATATTATTTTAACTCAAGGGCTTAACCGTCAGATCCGTCGTATGTGCGAATACTTAGGATTTGAAGTAACTAAGCTCAAACGTGTTCGTATTATGAATGTATCGTTAAATGATTTAGCGGTGGGGCAATGGCGCTTTTTAAGTGACAGTGAAATGGCGCAAATTAACGCATCAATCGCCGATTCAAGTAAAACGCAAGAACGTTCAACGGACCACAATAAAAAAGCGAAAAAAACGTTTAAACCTGTGTTAAATGAAGCCTCAAAAGCCAGCGAAAAACCGCGCGATAAACGTAAAAGTCA
This sequence comes from Pseudoalteromonas sp. MMG024, assembly GCF_021654175.1. Taxonomy (NCBI): domain Bacteria; kingdom Pseudomonadati; phylum Pseudomonadota; class Gammaproteobacteria; order Alteromonadales; family Pseudoalteromonadaceae; genus Pseudoalteromonas; species Pseudoalteromonas sp. MMG024. Next base: position 129,788 of record NZ_JAKFZO010000006.1, on the reverse strand, counting down.
AGAGCGACCGAGAAAACCAGTAAAGCGCCTTTCAGGTACATTAAGTTTAAAACGTAAATAAACAATGGGTGCGTGCCACCCATTTTTGCACTGAAATACCTTGTACAACGCATTTGTATGTAAAATTTAGCTATTTTGCCAGCGATTTATTGCACTTTAACCAAGCAGCTATCTTCTTAACATATCAACAAAAATTAAGCATAAGTGACTACATTAGACTACGCTTTTAACATTAAGTTAAAAACTGAGAATAACTGTGCGCACACTGATTTTATTAGCTTTGTTTGTTGTTTTTTTAGGGCAATTAACGCCACGCTTTGAAATCATCAAGTCGATTTATCAAATTGATTTGATAGCCAGTCTACAAACTCAGTTTGCCGTGCTGTCAATCGCACTAAGTCTACTGTTGGGCTTTTGGAATCGTACCGTAATGGTAATTTTTCTGCTCGTTAGTGGATTATTGATTGCTGCAAATTTTAATGCCTATCTCAACAGCACATTGTTTATTAGCAAAACAGAAGAGTTAGTTAACCAGCGTGAGGGCGATGCGTTAAAAGTATTGCAATACACGTTTGATGATTCGCTCGACTTGGCGCTTGAACCGATTTATGAAGAAATAACACAACACAATGCCGGGTTAATAATTCTTTTCAATGTCAATGAATTGCATATCAATCAATTAAAAACATTAAGTGAAGGGCGCTTTAATTACGGGATTCGCAAAAAAGAAAGTCTGCCGAGTAATATTGCTATTATCAGTAAGTATCCAATCAGTAAAAAGCAAAAAACATCCTTTTTAGATGAAAGAGGAGATTTAGTGTCACTTGGCATAGTATTTAACAAGCAAACTCTCGACGTATTTGCAATGCACCCACCCAGACCGACAACAGAGGTTAGTTGGCGACGTCGAAATTTAATGTTGAATACATTAGAGGCGCGATTAAACAATGGTGATAATACGTCGCCATATTCTTTGGTTGTTACCGAGCTGTATACAACGGTGTGGTCTAAGTACTTTCCAAATTTAACGAACTTACGTTCATGTGCTTATACAATGGGACTTTATGGCACTTGGTATGCAAAGCCTTGGTTAAAGTCTTTGGGTAGGCTAGGTGCAATTAATACAAGTCATTGCTTTTTTAGTTATCGATTAAAAACAAATAACTTAGAGACCCACCAAGTGGCACATTCAGATAATAATATTGTTACCTACTCGGTAACAATACCAACAACTTAGTGACTAAAAATTTTGTGATATACAAACATCACGCTAATTAAGATAGCGCTTGCGAGCGGCAGTAAACTAAACATAAGCCATACATCATAACTGACTAAACTACTTGCGCTGAATATGTTGCGCACATTACCAGAGAAAATTAACGATACCGGAAACCAACTTAATGCTGCGTATAGTCCAATATTGGCAATGCTCTGTTGAAAAAATGTTGGACGTGCGATTAATTTTGCAGAGCAGGCAACGGCAACTAGGCATAGCATAATAACAAAGGAACGATAGGGAACATGCCAAAACATCTCATTAGAATGTTGAAGAAAATCAACGTCTAAAAGAATAAAACACCCGCTGACAAGCGCTGTCATAAATGAAGCTAGCAGACAATTTTTATGTGACATGTGAGAGAAATAAAATACTAATGAACAGGCATAGTATAATTTAGTAGGCGTTGTTTCCAGTGTTTCGTAAAGTCTTCACAGATTAAAATTGAATTTAACGTTAAATATAAGCTGTTATTTTGGCTTTTAGGCAACATGATATGGCGAGTAAAAGTATCGTGATGTTTTTCCGCAATGTAGAAGTCGTCGTGGTCTTGTTTACTTAAATAAAGAAAGGTGTAATAGCTCAATATCGCAGTATCGATACGCTCTTTTTTCAACATATCAAATAATTGTGTTTCGCTTTGTGTATTTACGCGGGTTAATTTTTGCTGATTTGCTAACGAATCTACACCTACGTATTTAAAGCCATGAATGCCACCAACCCGCTTGCTTTCTAGATCTGATAATTCGTTCACAATCACAGGTTGCTTACTTAAGCTCACAAATATATCTTGATCGGACATCAATTTCGGCGTCCAATGATAGCGTGATTGGGTAGGATCTCTAAACCACTTGGGATTTACACCAATGACTACACCGTTTAGTTTGTTTTGTTTCAAACGATGATCGATGCGTTTTCGCGGCATGTACACCAATTTAAACTGATAGCCAGAATTCATTTGGTTGAGTAATTCGACGAACTCAAAATATAATCCTGATTTTTGCTCCAAGTCGATAACGTAAGGCGGCATATTATGATAGGTATATACCTCAACTTGGTTTTGTCTTGCGGTTAGTTGCAACGGTAAAATAAATAAAAGCAGTAAAATATATTTCATCAATCGGTATTAAGGCTCTCAATAAACACGCTTTCTAAATAATAGCAGCAGTTACAACACGGTTTTTAAGTATAGTGAGCGAATAATAAAAAACGAGCCATTGGCTCGTTTTTTATTATCTACCAACTAGCGAGCGTTGGTACTTTCAAAAATTTTGTCTGCCGATGCTGCAACAAAACCGGTGTAAATATCGCCATCTGGTTTTGCGTAACGCAGTGCAAATTCGTAAAAACAGCTAGGAATAGCTTTAACACCATCGTTAAATGTTACGTCTGCTTTGTCAGCAAGTGTTGATGACTGCTCTAGCAGTACTTCTGGTGAACCTTTGATCTCGCCACCTGAACTGTTTAGTTCAAAACCAGCATCTTTAAGTGCTGTGTTTACTGCTTCAATTGTTTCAAAGTTAGCGAGGTGATTAATGCTAACTGTAAAGTGATTTGCACGATAACCCCAAGCAGCAGTCCAAGCAGCGTATTCAGACTCTTCTAATAGTTTTGAATAAGTCGCTGAGTCGATTTGCCAATGCGCACCTGAGTATAAGAAATTGTCAGCAGTAATTGCGTCTTCGTCGATTTGCTCAACTAATGCGTGAATTGTTTTTTGTAGCTCAGGCGAAAACTTTTCAACAAGCAATTCAGAAATAAACACTTTTGGTTTAGTCGGATCGCTGTGCTCAAAATGCTTTGCATACAATTTTTTAGCTTCAAAATGATACTCGCCACACTCTGTGTAGCCTACAGCTAAAAAGTGTTGTGCAAGTTTTTCAAGCCCCACTTTTTCGATATTAAATGTACGTAGTGCAATGTGATCATTAATCACGTCTGTTTGCTGCGTATCACCTAATAATTTGTGAACTTTAACTGCCGATGGCGTTACGTCCAAATAGCTTTGCCATAAGTTTTCAAATAATGTATCTACATTGTTGTGCATAATGTTACCTTTGTATTAGTGAACAGGGCGACCTGAACACTTTAATTGTGTATTAAAGTAGGTTTAAGCACGACCTAACTTAATTTTAAAATTCGTATTGAATCGCCACACTTAACGTTAAGCGCTGATGCTAATTCGCTGTCGATGATTGCCGTATCATCATTATCATCAATTGAAATATCACAGCTAAATACAGCTTTAAATGCATTGACTTCAAGGTTTGCAATCGCATAGGTATCAACACTTTGGCCTTTACCAATTTTCACGGTAAGCAAACGGCTGTCTCGTACACTTTTAATGTTATCCATTTGCGCTTCAACGGTTGGTCCGGCATCAAATAAATCAACATAACCTCGAAATTCAAAGCCTTCTTTTTCTAGCAATCTTAACGCAGGTTTTGTTTTATCATGAACATTACCGATGACAGCTTGTGCGTCTTTGCTGAGCAAATTGGCATAAATAGGGTACTTAGGCATCAGTTCGGAAATAAATACCTTATTGCCCGTACCAATTAAATGATCAGCAGTTGGAAAGTCAATTGAAAAGAAGTGTTCTTGTAACCATTGCCAAAATGGTGAATGGCCGTTTTTATCAGAAACACCACGCATTTCTGCGATTACACGGTTTGAAAAACGCGCTTGATGTTGGGCCATAAATAAAAAGCGAATACGTGATAGAAAACGACCTGCTAGACCACTACGGTGTGACTCTTTCAAGAATAAGGTACAGATTTCAGTGGCACCTGTGTAATCGTTACACATGGTAAGAATGTCAACTGTGTTGTAAACACCAAGTGTACTTGAATGGTGAACTGTCTTGCCCATATGATAATGGTAAAGAGGTACATCAAGTCCAACTGCAGCTTCAATTGCAGTAGTGCCCACAATTTCACCTGTATTGGTGTCTTCTAATACGAATAAGTAGCCTTCATCGCGTGGTGCGCTTACGTCTTTTTCAAAACTCTCAACTGCGCGATTAATTTTACTTTCGAGCAAATCATCGCAAACAGGGAGTGATGTAAAGCCGTGGCCAGACGCTTTTGCTACTTCTTTCAAAGCAGCAAAGTCGTCTTTTGTAATTGGTCTAAGTACTAACATAGCCAGCTTGGTTATTAACCGTTAACAACCGCCGCTACGGCTTTCTCAAAACGTGCTAGACCTTCAGCAATATCTTCATTTGGAATAACTAATGAAGGTGTGAAACGTACTACATCAGCACCTGCTACAAGCGCCATAAGACAGTTATCTGCAGACGCTACTAGGAAATCGCGAGCACGACCTTTGTAACTATCATTAAGAACTGCACCAATTAATAAACCTTTGCCGCGTACTTCACTAAACACATTATATTTAGCGTTAATAGCTTCTAAACCTTCACGGAATATCGCTTCTTTTTGGCTAACACCGTCAAGCACTTCCGCTTGGTTAACAGTATCGAAAGCAGCTTCTGCAACTGCACACGCTAGTGGATTACCGCCATATGTTGAGCCATGAGTACCAATTTTAAGGTGTTTAGCGATCTCTGTTGTGGTGATCATCGCGCCAATTGGGAAACCGCCACCTAATGCTTTCGCTGTTGTAAGGATATCTGGCGTTACACCTAAACCTTCATACGCGTAAAGTGTACCTGTGCGGCCAACACCTGTTTGCACTTCATCAAAAATAAGTAGTGCATTGTGTTTGTCGCATAACTCGCGAACACCTTGGATAAATTCAGGCGTTGGTGAAATAATACCGCCTTCACCTTGCAGTGGTTCAAGCATTACAGCACATGTGTTGTCATCAATAAGTTTTGCAAATGAATCTAGGTCGTTGTAATCACAGTGAACAACATCACCAGGCTTAGGACCAAAACCGTCAGAATAGGCCGCTTGGCCGCCTACTGTTACGGTAAAGAACGTTCTTCCGTGGAAGCCTTTGTTGAATGCGATAATTTTTGATTTTTCTGCACCGAAATTGTCAAGGGCAAAACGACGTGCAAGTTTAAGCGCAGCTTCGTTTGATTCAGCACCTGAGTTTGCAAAGTAAACCTTGTCAGCAAACGTTGCATCTCCTAACTTCTTAGCAAGACGAAGTGCTGGTTCATTTGTCCATACGTTCGATAAATGCCAAATTTTCTCTGATTGTTCTTTTAGCGCATTTACTAAAGCTGGGTGACAATGGCCTAAACAGTTTACCGCGATGCCGCCTGCAAAATCGATAAACTCTTTATCGTTTTGATCCCATACACGAGAACCTTCACCTTTAACTGGAATTACCGCTGAAGGGGCATAGTTAGGTACCATTACATCATCAAATAAAGCACGATTTACAGCCATTATTCTTTCCTCAATCTTGTTGTCTAATTACTTAAAATTTAATTATTTCAATTATTGAATCTATTAAAGCCATTTTGTAGTGTTAAAATAACCATATTAACGATATTATTTATCAAATTGTTTATGTTTTTGGTCAATATGATTAGTGATACAGATAAAAGTTTAATTAATGCGCTAAAAGAAAACGCGCGTTTGAGCGTTTCAGACTTAGCGAGAAAGCTGTCTTTGAGCCGCTCAACCATACAAAACAGACTTGCTCGACTTGAGTCTACCGGTGTGATAACTGGTTACAGCGTAAAACTTGGTGAAGATTATTTAAAAAATAGGGTGAGCGCCCACGTATCCATTAAGGTTAAACAAAAATTAACAACACAAACCAATGTCGAATTAAAGCGATTTACCGCTATTTCCCAGCTCTATGCAATAAGCGGTGAATACGACTTAATAGCAGTCGTAGAGGAAAGCTCGTTAGAGCAACTGAGTCATACGCTCGACGAAATCGGTAATTTAGATGGCGTAGAGCGCACTACATCGTCTGTTATTCTAGAAACCAAGTTTAAACGCTAATTGCAAAAACTTGGTTTAATATAACGCCACAAAATGCTTATGCACGTCTACTGGCTGGGATCAGCTCACCCGAAATCATTGGTGTAGGTTCAGTGGGGCTGTTGGTTTTAAAGTACTCCAGTAAATGATTCATATTGTTCGCACGCTCAGCCATTAAGTTGGCGGCTGCCATGGTTTCTTCTGTCACCGCTGAATTTTGTTGCACGATAGTCGCTAATCGCTGCACAACCACATCAACTTCTTTTAAGCTATGGCTTTGATTATTAGAGCTTTCACTGATTTTATGAATACTTTGATTTACTTCTTCAACACGCGCCACAATTTGTAATAGCTTCTCACCAGATGCAACCGATAACTGACTACCTAAATGTACTTTATCGTTACTGTCAGAAATAATATCGCGAATTTGCTTTGCTGATTTTGCACTGCGACTTGCAAGTTCACGTACTTCATTTGCAACCACGGCAAAACCACGTCCATTTTCGCCAGCGCGGGCAGCTTCTACCGCGGCATTTAGTGCTAGCAGGTTAGTTTGAAAGGCAAGTCCGTCAATTACTTCAACAATTTCATTAATACTCTTACTGGATTTTTCTACGTCTTCAATGGATTGTTGCGTTTCAAGCGACAGTGATTTGCCTTGTTTAGCACTTTCAGTGGCAATGTTACTTTGTGATACCGCACGTTTTGATTGCTCTACAACGCCGTATACTTCTTCAAGTAATGTTTTAGTGCTGGCGCTTGCTTGTTCTAGGCTTGCAGCTTGTTCTTCCGTGCGTTCGCTTATTTCCGTATTACTGACCGAGATTTCTTTCGCACACTGTTTTACTTCTTCGGCAGATGCTTGAATATTACCAATAACATCAATTAGTTGTTTGGTAGTACGATTTATATTCTGCTGCAACTGCGAAAAAATACCGTGGAAGTCGCCTTGCATCTGTTTGCTCAGATCACCATTCGCTAACGCCTCTAAACTGGTAGAAACTTCATTAATGGCAGTGGCTGTTGCTGTCACAGAGCTGTTTATATCTGTTTTCAGCTGCGCTAAATCACCTTTAAACTCAAGATCAATAAACTGCGTAAAGTCACCTTTTTTCATTGCTTCGGCGACTTCGCTAAGTGATGCTATAACTTCTTTCACACTGTTGACTGAACTATTGATATTGGTTTTTAACGCATCTAACTGTCCTTTCATATTAGCGTCTATTTGTTGGCGATAATCGCCTTGGCTAATACCATTCATTACTGCGCTAATATCATTGATGGCGTGATTTACCGACGTGATACTGGTATTGACATCGTCTTTAAGGCGCGCGAACTGGCCTGTCATTTCACTTTCAACCTGGGAGCTAAAATTACCTTCACTGACGTTTGCCATAACAAATGAAATGTCGTTAATAACAGTAGAAATATTGAGAATGGTTTGGTTAATTTTTTGTTTTAACAGATCTAATTGGCCATTGAGAGGCACACTAATTTGCGCGTCAAGGTTACCATCACTAAGTTCTGCCATCGTGTAGTCTATGGTATTAATGGCGTTGTTAATGCTTGAAATAGTTTGGTTAATGCCTTGTTTTAGTTCGTCTAACTTACCATTACAGTCAACCGTTACTTGTTGCTCAAAGTCGCCTTGAGCCATAGATTGCATAACGTTAACAATGTCACTTATTGCTAAATCTAACGTTGATAATGTTGAATTAATATTGTCTTTTAATGTATTTAAATCGCCTGCCATAGGTGAATTGATGGTTTTATCAAATTTACCTTGAGACATTGCGTTTACAACTGAGTTTAACTCTGACATCGCTAAGCTTATAGATTCTGCGCTATCGTTGGTTGCTTGTTTTAATAATGCCAGTTCGCCTTTACACTCGGTGGTGATACGAGCGTCAAAATCACCTTTAGCAAGTTGTTGCATAACACGATTGGTGTCCATAATTGATGCTTGTAAACTCGCAAGCAAGTTGTTGAAAGCACCCGCCGTATCACCAATCTCATCGTTATTCATTTCAGTCGTACGTTTCGAAAAATCGCCGGTAAGTTCAACGCTTTTCATTAATTCAGATAAATGTTTAATCGGTGCCGCTAGAAATGCAGCAAATTTAGGCGCTGTGAATGCAACAGCCGCAATCACTAATAACAGTACTAATGTAAGAATAAGTGCAAGTCTATCAACCGCGGCAAATGCTTCACTTTCGTCAATTTCGGCTAATAAGCTCCAAGTAATATCGAACACCTCAAGTGGTTGATAATTCGAAAGTACGGGGTTGCCGTTGTAGTCATCAATAATTTTTTGTCCCGCTAGGCCTTGCAACGATTGTTCTATCGCGAACGTATTTACGCTGCCTTTTTCAGGGTTTTTAAATGAATTAATTACCGAGTGATTTTCGGGGTCAAGATATGAGTCTGAACGCATTAATTTATCAGGGCCAACAAGGTAGGTTTCACCGGTTTCACCTAAGCCATCACGATTGCTCATAATGTTATTAAGTGCATTAATCGAAAGCTGAAAAATTAAGGTAGTTTCGTCATCGATTGGCATTGCGATAAAACTTGCTGGATTATTATATGAGGGTAAATAAGGTTGATAATCAATAAACGCCACCTCATTTCCTGTTTTTATGCTCTGTGACTTTTTGAAAACACTGGCGATGTTGCTCTTTGCATAGGGGCCATCAAGTAGCGATGTCGCGAAATCTAATTCTTTGTAAACGGAGTAAATAATATTTCCAGTGCGATTATCAACAATAAACAAGTCATAAAACTCATAATATTCGGTTAGATTGGTAAAATAGTTATGATACCGGTTGTGCACATTATCGTACGAATCACCTATACCGCTTGTACTTAACTGTTGTTTACTACCGATTGGATTAGCATTGTCTAAAATGTAACGGGTTTGTAGCGCAACAGCTGTTGTACTTAAGACATCAAAATTGACGTTAAGCTGCTGAATATTGGGGTTTGTTTTTTTAAATTCCTCAAAAAAGACATTGTTGTAATAGTTTTTCAGTGCAGGTTTTGAGGTGTTATCGGTATTAACTTCAGCAAACGCATGTCTAAATTCGATGGCGGCTGACTTTGTCGTGGGGCTCAGTGCGGTAGTCACTAGCTTGAGCTCTACTTGTTTAAAATAGCGCTCAAGGCCGCTTTTTTTGATACTGCTTATCGCTGATAACTGATTATAAACTTGAGATTTAATTGCGTTCGAAGAGTTGTAATAGGCAATAATGAATACGATCAGCAGCGGAATAACTGCAACAACTAAAAACGACAGAGTTAACTTTTTTGATAAGTTAATATTTGCAAAGTATTGGCGTAAAGTTAGCGGTAACCTAGTCATAACCTTCCTTAGTGCTAATCCATGAATTAAACAATCAGTATTAAGTCTTAACTAAGTCTAAAACATAAATTGTCTATCGCAATTTTGCTGCTATCGAAAACGGTTTTTTAAGTTTTATTTTTTGTAAAAATGGCTAAATAAGTTTACACATTGTTTGTTCATAACAATACTTTATTGCTTGTTTGTTTGAATCGGACCATAAAATTTCTAAGGTGTCTTGGTAATTAAGCCATTTATAAGCTAAGTGTTCATTGGGATGTAAAACGATAGATTGTGTCACTGGTACCAACAAGTGAAATACGAACTCAGTATTAATAGTACAGTTAGGTTTATAACGACTGCGCCAATGTGGTCTAATTTCATAGCGATTCGTAATATTTAGGTCTTTGATTGTAAGGTCTTGCTTATGGCAATTAATGTCAGTTTCCTCAAGCACTTCGCGATATGCACAGGCAAGGGCGGTTTCGTTTTGTTCAATGCCACCAGTAACCGATTGCCAAAAGGATGGGTCATCTGCACGTTGCATCACCAAAAATTGATTTTGAGTATTTTGAATAACCACAAGCACCGAATAGGGATCACGAAGCATAATTGAGCACACCGTTTTTTATACACAGTATACCGATAACAATAGCTAGTTAAACTAATGTGTTACTAAACTTAGTATTTACCTTCAAAGTAACGTGCTGGAAAGTGGATGTCCCACGCTAAGAGGCCTTAACGCGGGACAGTTGTCGCTAGGCTTCGTTGTTTTCTGGTTTAACGCCAAATACTAAAGTATACAGCGCAGGAATTACTAGCAAAGTAAGAATGGTTGCGAATCCTAAACCGAACATAATGGTCACTGCCATTGATTTAAAAAACACATCGAATAGTAGTGGGATCATACCTAGAATCGTCGTTATGGCGGCCATAGACACCGGTCTCAAACGACTCAGTGCAGAATGATAAACGGCGGTGTATGGGTGCTTATTTTCACTCAGCTCGAGTTCAATTTGATCCATAAGCACAATGCCATTTTTAATCAGCATACCCGATAAGCTCAACAAACCAAGTAAGGCCATAAAGCTAAATGGGCTGCTCATGGTAAACAAACCAATGGTAACGCCAATTACCGCAAGCGGTACAGTAGCCCAAATAATTAACGGTTTTTTAATCGAGTTAAATAGTAGCACCGTGATAATAAACATCACTAGGTAGCCAAGCGGTAATGAGCCAAAAATGGCTTTTTGTGCCTTAGATGCAGATTCAAACTCGCCGCCCCAATCTAATTGATAACCTTGCGGCAGTTTTATCGCTTCAATTTGTGGTTTTACACGCTTTAATAAATTTGCCGCGGTTTTATCACCTAGAATATCCGGATCGGCCATAACCGTTATGGTGCGTTTACGGTCGCGACGCAATATTAAGTTATTTTCCCATTCGGTATTAAAGCCATCGACGATTTGTTCTATTGATACATAAACACCGAGCGTTGGGCTGAAAATTTGTAAGTCATAAAGCGAATCTACGTTAAGACGCTCTGATGCAGGTGAGCGCGCAATTATCGGCAACATGCGTGTACCATCACGGTATAAACCAACCTGGCGTCCCGACAGGGTCGTTAATAACACATTGTCTAAATCGGCTTTACTAATGCCTAATCGACGGGCTTTTTGTTCATTAAACTGCGGACGGATAACTTTCGTTAATTCGCGCCAATCATGTTTAATGTTATACGCCGCACCGTCAGCATTTAATATGTCGATGGCTTGGTTAGCTAAATCGCGCAGCACTTTAGGGTCGTGCCCTTGAAAACGTGCTTCAATCTTTGCATCGGTTGATGGGCCAATCTCCATGCGTTTTAGTTTAATAAGCGCATTATGTAAATTTGTATCGGCATAATTGCGTACATCAGCTAACAATTCATTAAGTGACTCAAGGTCCGTCGTTCTGATAATTAACTGACCAAACGCAGGGTGAATTTTTTCTGGCGCGTAGGTCAGCATAAAGCGAGGAGCACCTTGCCCAATTGTACTCGTTACTTCAACAACCTGTGGTTTGGCAAGTAAGTACTCTTCTAACGCAGAAATATCTTTCTCCGTTGCTCTAATATCAGACCCTTGATAACGCCAATAGTCTAAGTAGAACATCGGCGTGTTTGATGGTGGGAAAAATGACTGCTTAACATTACCGAACAGGACTAATGCACCAAGTAACGATAAGAACATAATTGCAAGTGTACTTTTTGGCCACGCTAAAACGGTTTTAAGTACTTTGCCGTAAAAAACGAATAATGCCCCTTTATAAAGTTCATCAGCATCAAGTTCATTGTCAGGATCATGTTCAATTTCACTTTGTTTGAACAGCACACTGGCTAAAAACGGAGTAATTGTAATAGCCGTTACCCAGCTCAATAAAAGTGAAATTAGCAAGACATAAAATAGGCTTCCAGCAAATTCACCGGTTGCGTCAGAGCTAAGGCCTATCGGTGCAAAAGCAGTGATGGCGATAATTGTTGCGCCCAATAAAGGCCATTTCGTTTGATTAACAATGCTGTTAGCCGCTTTTACTTTGCTGTAACCCTTTCTCAGGCCAACCAGAATACCTTCTGTAATAACAATGGCGTTATCAACGAGCATGCCTAATGCAATGATCAAAGCACCTAAAGAAATACGTTGCAGGTCAATTTCTTGAAGCAACATAAAGATAAAGGTACCAAAAACGGTAATAAGTAGTACAGCACCAATCAGTAAGCCACTGCGAAACCCCATAAATAGCAATAGTACCGCAATTACAATTGCAACCGCTTGTGCCAGCGACATAATGAAATCATCAACTGATTTCTCAACTTCTTTTGGCTGGTTATAAAGTGTATTAATTTCAATACCATACGGCCTTTGATATTCAAGTGATGCAAGGTGGTTAGACAAACGCTCGCCCACATTAACCACGTTAACGCCTGATGCGAACGAGACGCCTAATAGCAGAGTTTGTTTACCTGCATAATGGGTTGGATTATTTGGTATTTCAGGGTATTCACGTTTTACCGTGGCTACATCACCTAAATAGATAATTTCTTTTGCGCCTGGTTTTGAGATCAGCAGATCCTCAAGTTCCGACACATCTTTAAATTCGCCAGTAGGGTGGAGACGAATTGATTCTCCTTCTACGGTTACTTTACCCGCGTTTGATACGGTATTTTGATTTTGCAATAACTGGTATATCACGTTGGCTGAAATACCAAGTTGCGCCAGTTTATGGCTCGAAATTTCCACGGTTACTTGCGGTTTTTGTTCGCCGGCTACGGTGACTTTACCTACACCGTCTACTAATACTAATTCACGGCGTAGGTAATCGACGTAATTTTCAAGTTCTTCATAAGAATAATCATCGCCGTTAATTGCGTAAAGCACGCCATAAACATCGCCAAAATCATCCATTACACTTGGCGGATAAACACCCGAAGGTAATCGTGGTGATAAATCATTAATTTTACGGCGCAATTCATCCCAAATTTGCCTTAGTTCTTCTTTGCGATAGCTACTTTTCATCTCCACCGCAATTTGCGATAAACCGGGAGAAGAAATAGACGTAACATAATCAACATACGGCAGTTGTTGAATAACGTTTTCAATCGGGTAAGTAACTTCCTGTTCAACTTGCTCTGGCGATGCACCTGGGTAGCGCGTTATCACCATGGCCTTCTTTAGCGTGAATTCAGGGTCTTCCAAACGACCAAGTTGCTGATAAGAAAACACACCGCCGAGTAATAAAATTAGTGTAAACAGCCAGCTTATCGTGCGTTTTTTAATTGACGTTTCAGCAATGCTCATATTATAAGCCTCGCTCTTTAGTCCATGGACGTACAACGCTTTGTTCAGATAATTGATGTACGCCTGCACTTACGATTTTGTCGCCAGGTTGTAGGCCGCTTTCAACTTCAATACCACTTTTATGAATTTCACCTAAGGTGATTTTAACTTTTTCAATTGAACCTTCGTTATAACGCCAAACAAACGAATTTTCACTCGCATCACTAAATACTGCGGTCGTTGGAATAGTGAATTTTTGTTGATCTGAACGGAACACTTTATTTAAATCAATCAACACATTACCCGTCATACCTGCGAGCAAATTAAAATCGCTCGGTAGCGGTAAGGTAAATACAACACGATAACTTAACGTTAACGGATCTGCTTGGGTATCCCATTCTTTAAGTGACAGTGAATACGCCTTACTTGAAAAGCTATCAAATACAACTTGTGGCTTATAATTTGTTTGTTTATCGACACGCGCTACCAATTTTTCCGGAATTTGAATGGTTACGTCCATCAAATCACGGGTTTCAATGCGCATAATATTTTGCTTTGCAACAACACTCTCAAAGTTCTTAATAAATACTTTACTAATGGTGCCGGAAAACGGTGCTCGTAAAACCGTATATTCTAAATCAGTTTGCGCTTTTTCTAATGCAGAGAGCGCAACTTGCATATTGGCCTTTGCTTGATCTAATTCCGCTTGTGATGCGATGCCTTTTTGTTTTAGCGTTTCGGTACGTTCGAGTTGATTTTTCGCAAGCTTGTAGCGCGCTTCTCTGTCAGCGAGCTGTAGTTTAAAATCTTCAGGATCAAGCTTGGCAAGCACATCGCCTTTTTTGACTGCTTGGCCTGCGAGTGTAGGAAATTCAATTAGCTCGCCATTCACTCTAAACGATAAATAAGATCCTTGATTTGCCTCTACTTTAGCTGGAAAACGCCTGATGTTCGGGCTTCCTGAATCAGGTACGGTAAAAAGTTTAACAGGACGAGAAGTGACAGATTCAATTTTTTCTGGCGCTGCATCTTGGCAGGCAGTTAATAGCATTACTGGTAAACACAGTAAAAAGGCGCGCATCTTATTATCCTAAAAAGAAAAAGTTAATTAACTATAGCCAGAATAACGAAACACAATATAAAATTATATTTATAAAAAATTACTAACTATATAAGTTTTAATAATGAAGTTGAGTCAATTGAAGATTTTAGACGCAATTGTTAGTTCTCAAAGCTTAAAACAGGCAGCTGAAAAGTGTCATAAAACCCAGCCTGCACTGACCATGGCGATGCAAAAATTAGAACAGGACATCGGTTTTACCTTAATTGACCGCAGTGGTTATCGTTTAAAATTAACGCCAGCTGGTGAGCGCTTTTATAAGCAAGCTAAGCGGGTGTTATCTGGCTGCGATGAGCTTGATAAAATTAGTTCAACATTAGCACTTGGTTATGAACCGAGTATCTGTATTGCGTATGAGCAATTGGCGGGAGACCAGCGTATAAGTCAACTCTTTGGTAAAATTATTCAACAATTTCCGCGTACGCAGTTCAAAATAGTCGGTGGTTCGCGGTTTCAAGCAGTTGAAAAGCTCGCCAAAGGAGAGGTTGATATTGGCATTGGTCCTTGGTTTGATATTTTTCACGCGTCAGGGGATTTCCAAAGCGTTTTACTTAAACCGATAGACGTTATTTTAGTGGCGTCACCGCAAATTTTACCAAATGGCCGAACAACTTTAGCAAGTGACGAACTTGATCCAATCCCATGTTTAACCTTAAAACCCACAGAATTACCTTTTGACGATGAAAAATTGTCGTTTGCAAAAGGCTCGCAAGTGGTGATGGTGGAAGAGTTGGCAACATTGCGCTCATTACTATTACAGGGTGTTGGTTGGGGATTAGCTGCAAAACACGTGTGTAAAACTGAACTAGAAAACGGCGA
This sequence comes from Pseudoalteromonas sp. MMG024, assembly GCF_021654175.1. Taxonomy (NCBI): domain Bacteria; kingdom Pseudomonadati; phylum Pseudomonadota; class Gammaproteobacteria; order Alteromonadales; family Pseudoalteromonadaceae; genus Pseudoalteromonas; species Pseudoalteromonas sp. MMG024. Next base: position 114,508 of record NZ_JAKFZO010000006.1, on the reverse strand, counting down.
TTTAGTACAAATAAGATTAAGTGACGACGAAGACCAATTTCAATCTGAGTTACGTGCTTTTCGCAGTAATCGTAATTTTTACGGACCGGTTGCCAGTGCAATATGGCAAGGGCTTCAAGAACTTTACTAATTTTTAGGCTTTAACATGACGCAAGAAGAAAAAGTACAAGCAATTTTACTTGTGGTGGCATCCATTCCAAGCGGAAAGGTGTGTACCTATGGCAAAATAGCAGAAATGGCTTCACTAAAAGGACATGCCCGTTTAGTGGGAACCGTAATGAAAAAACTACCAAGCGGCAGCCGTATTCCTTGGTTTAGAGTGATTAATTCGCAGGGAAAAATTAGCTTCCCCGAAAACAGCGAAAAATATCAACAGCAAAAATCACTGCTTGAACAAGAGGGAATCGTGTTTAAAGGAACAAAAATAAACTTAAAAGTCGCTATGTGGCAGGTATAACGCGATAGTAAATTTAAATGCATTTGTCGTTTCGCATCTTAGACGTTACGGTTTACAATTAAGCATTATATAAAGTGATTCGGGGTCGTATGTTTAGGCGTTTAATATCAAAGGTTTTTCCGAAATTAAAACAAGAAGTTGAAGCGAATCATTACTTCTTTGAAGACACCAAAGATGTGCCTGAGAACCATGATATTCAATATAACCAAAATACCGCGCCTGTTCCTGATTTTGCCTTTGAATTAAACAATACAGTTCATTATCAAGACCGTTTTTTTGAACTGTTATTTAATAGTGCAATCACCACATCTCAGTGCGACCCGATAAATGAATTTATTGAAAGTAAAATCCTACAGTTATTACGCCAACCCCAATACATCTTGAAAGCGTTGCCACTCGTACCAAGTTCGCTAACCCAAGTGATGAATACGCTCAATCAGGCGGAATTTGATGTTGAAATACTTGTCAATCTGATTAGTGATGACCCTGTTATTGCGGCCAAAGTCATTGAACTTGCGAATTCTGCATTTTACAACCGCGCAAACAAACCTATTTCAGATTTAAAAGCAGCATTTATGTTGCTCGGGCAAAAAGGGCTGTCTGAGGGGGTGATTAACGGCTTTGTGGCACAAATGGTACCTAAAGCACAAATCTATTTTAAAAACTATGGCAAGCATTTATGGTCGCATAGCCAAACTACAGGGCGCTTAAGTCAACAGTTAGCCATTAAATATAAAATTAACGCAGAACAAGCTTATTTAGTCGGTTTGCTCGTAAATTTGGGCAGTATGGTTATTTTTCAATTAATGATTGATGCGTTTTCAAGCGTCTGTCCTGATACGCAGCCAAATGCCCAAAATATTAAACGTTTAGTAACGGATTATGGTCAGCGTTTAACCCTTGATATCGCAAAACTTTGGAATTTTCCTCGTGAAATATTAGAAAGCTTAGCAGTACAAAATAGAATCAGCACAGAGCATGAGTTACTAAAATATTCCGAACGATATCCTATTGGTGGGTGTGTTTATCAAGCGAATCAACTTGCAATATTATCGCTGCTGGTAAAACACAATAAAATCGATTTAGAAGATTTCGATTTCAACAACGCAACGATAACGTTACTGACAAAAGAAGAAGCGAGTTTGCTGATAAATCATAGCGCAAATGCTGTCATTTAAGTCATTAATGCTTGTTAGCTTTTTTAGAGCGTGTTGATCTTTGTGGTCTAAATTCTGTTCAAATCCAAAGCTTTTTGATCGCGGCGTTGCTTTGTAGGCCTAGCGGGCTAAGTCAAGAAGCAACAACAAAGAGCAAAACGCTTTGGGTTGAACCTGTTAGGCAGCGCTTGTTTGGCGTTTATACTGTGTTATCGCTCATTTATGTAAACTAACTACACCGCAATCGCTCTGCCTTGTCTAAATGCCAAACAAACTGCTGCAGAAATAGACAGAAAAGGTCAACACGCTCTAGTTAAAAACGGTCTTTTTCTTGTTGTCAGTATGCTTAATCGTTACACTTGCACTCCATTTTTAAAACACGTGCTTTAAATGAATAGTATCGACGATTTGTTTGGTAAATCAGGCCCGTTCGCCCTCGCAATTAAAGGGTATGCACCCAGGCAACCACAAATTGATATGGCCAAGTCGGTCGCTTTAGCGATTGCAAAAGATGAGCAGGCAATTGTCGAAGCAGGAACAGGTACTGGTAAAACATTTGCATATTTGGTACCTGCGTTACTATCAGATAAAAAAGTGATGGTGTCGACTGGCTCCAAAGCACTGCAAGAGCAATTATTCCACCGTGATTTACCGGCGTTAAAAAAGATCCTCGGAAAAGGCAAAAAAATTGCGCTATTAAAAGGGCGTTCCAACTATTTATGTATTGAACGTTTAAATCAGCACGTTGCCCATGTACCAGTAGACGACCCCGATGTTATGCATCAACTTGCCATGGTGGCAAAATTTTCGGGCGAAACGCGCTCGGGAGATATGGCTGATTGCAGCGGCATTGAAGAAGATGCCAAAGTTTTACCTTATGTCACATCTACAACAGATAATTGTCTTGGTAAAGAATGTCCATCATTTCAAGATTGTTTTGTCAGAAAAGCCCGTGTTAAAGCTATTGAATCAGACTTAGTGGTGGTTAATCACCATCTATTTTTGGCTGATGCAGTAGTTAAAGAATCGGGCTTTGGCGAACTTATTCCAAATGTTAATTGTTATATTTTCGATGAAGCGCATCAGTTACCAAACATTGCATCAGATTATTTTGCCTCGCGCGTAAGCACACGAATGGTCATTGAGCTTGTTCGCGATATTCGCTTAGTATATCGCGCTGAGCTATTCGACATGATCCAGCTTGGAAAAACATTAGATAAACTTGAAACTGCGGTATTTGATTTACGCTTGCAATTCCCAAGTGAAAGCCAACGCGGTGACTGGCAACAAATGATCAAACAAGCCAATGTATATCGTGCGATTGAGCGGGTTATAAACGATATTAGCTTTTTATATCAAGTGCTTAAATTATGCCTTGAACGCAGTGACAAAATTGAAAAATTGTTTGAACGCACAGCCAGCCTAAAAGGCCAGTTAGAAACCATGTACGACGCACAAAAACCGGGATTTAGTTTTTGGTTTGAAACAACTAAGCGCCATTTAACGTTCAGTATTACGCCTCTCAATGTATCAGAACGATTTCGGGCACTTGTTGATAATGCAACGTCGAGCTGGGTTTTTACCTCGGCAACCCTTGCGGTAAATGGCGATTTAACCCACTTCGCGAAAGATTTAGGCTTAAACACCAAGATTATGGAAGTGTACGACAGCCCGTTTGACTACGAAAACCAAGCCTTACTGTGTATACCGCGTTACTTACCTGAGCCGAGTAAATCAGAAATGGGTTTTTCCATTGTTAGCATTGCAAAACAAATGATTAAAGCGGCAAAAGGGCGTTGTTTTATCTTGTTTACAAGTTATCGCATGCTTAACTTAGTGGCTGATGGCTTATCGCACAGCGTTGAATATCCGCTTTTGGTTCAAGGGCAAGCGTCAAAACGTATTTTGTTAGAGAAATTTGTGATGCATGGCAACTCTGTGTTGCTTGGTACAGCATCATTTTGGGAAGGGGTTGATGTACGGGGTGATGCGCTGTCATGCGTGATTATTGATAAATTACCGTTTGCAGCGCCCGATGATCCCTTATTACAGGCTAAGATGAAATCTCACAGCGGGCAGGGCAATGATCCGTTTTATTCGCTGCAATTACCTGGGGCTGTCATCGCGTTAAAACAAGGGGTTGGCCGCTTAATTCGTGACCGAAAAGATAAAGGTGTGCTGGTGATCTGTGATAATCGCTTAGTGACTAGGGAATATGGTAGAATCTTTTTAGCAAGTTTACCCAATATGGCGCGCACTCGCGATCTCGCAAAAGCGTCTGCATTTTTAGAAAAAATTAAATAGATTATGTCAAATATACTCCTTATAGATGCTGCTACAGAAGCGTTGTCTGTAGCCGTTAGCTGTGATTTAGAAAACGCTCACTTTGAGGTGTGCCCTCAACAACATAGCCAAAAAATGTTGCCGTTGGTCGATAGTATTTTAAATAGCGCAAACACGAATCTAAAAGCACTTGATGCTATCGCGTTTGGTCGCGGTCCTGGTAGCTTTACCGGTGTGCGCGTTGGTGTTTCGGTTACGCAAGGGCTGGCATATGCCGCAAATTTACCTGTGATCGGTGTATCAAATTTACAAGTGATGGCACAACAGGCATTTGACACGACAGAGGCGGATTATGCAATCGCAACGATAGACGCGCGTATGGGCGAAATTTATTACGCAGAATTTAAGCGTGATGAAAATAATCTTGCAGCGTTTATGTCAGACGAAATGGTCATAAAGCCAGAAGAATTAGCCCTACCAGAATACGATGCCGTAGTTGTGGGTACCGGTTGCCAAACGTATAAAACGCACTTTGAAGCAACAAATTTAACGATTTTAGATGAGATAACGCTACCAAATGCACGTTTTATGACGAAACTAGCAGAACGTGAACTGGTCGCTGGCAATACGGTGATAGCCGCAGATGCACAGCCTGTTTATGTACGCGACACGGTAACCTGGAAAAAATTATCGGGCCGAGAATAGGTTAAGTATAAAGACTGTGCCGATAATTATCGGCACAGTCTTTGTTTGGGTTTATCTTTGCTTAATGTAGTTAATTAATTGATTTGCAATTTCGGTATTGTCTAAGTGGCCTTTAAAGGCGTCAGCACCTTTACCATACGCTAAAATTGGTACATCAATTGCGGTGTGACCGTCTGTAGTCCAACCTGTATTTGACGCATCGCTAATTAGTTGTCGTACATGTTTTACCAATGCTTCTTTTTCTTTATGCTCATCATCTTTTTCGCTCTTAGCATTGGCGGTATGCATAGCCAGCTGCTCTGCTTGCGATTTATCTAACTTAATGCCAGTTTTGTCTGACCAAGTAGTTAAAAGGTGATCACTTTTCATCAGTGCTTTGGCAATTTTAGTAATACTCGCGTTGACGCCTTTTATTACATCGGTATGCCAAGAATAGTAGCCGTTGGCACCAAGAGTTAACCCACCGGTACTGTGATCTGCAGTAACCACAAGTAAGGTATCTGGATTTTGGTCTACGTATTGTTTTGCATGCTTAATTGCATTGGCAAAATCATCCATTTCAGCCATCGCGCAGGCAATATCGTTTGCGTGACCACACCAATCAATTTGCGAGCCTTCAAGCATTACAAAGAAACCATCACGCTTATTATTATCAAGTAACGACAGGGTTTTCTTTGCCATATCAGCAAGTCGTGTAGGGTTTTGGTCAATTGCATACGCAAATGCCACATCAGAAAACAAGCCAAGTGCTGGCAGCGACTTAATTGAATCTAGCTTTTCAAAATCATCGACATATTGATAACCCGCTAGTTTGAATTCAGAAACAAGATTACGGTCGTCACGAATAAAATATTTCGTACCGCCGCCAAGCATTAAATCTACTGCTAGCTTTCCATCTACTTTAACGTCGACGTAATCGTTTGCGATTTCGTCATAGTTACGACGGCTTTCGTTATGTGCGGCGAAACTTGCAGGCGTAGCATGGTTAATTTGTGATGTGGCAACTAAAGCGGTAGTAAGGCCTTTAGATTTAGCAATTTGCAGCATCGTAGTTAATGGTTTTTTTGCGGTATCAACAGCAATTGCACCATTGTAGCTTTTAGTTGCGGTTGAAAGCGCCGTTGCACCCGCAGCACTGTCAGTAACCACTGTATCGTCATCAGGGCTTGTGCTAGCAAGGCCGACAAATAGCTCATCAAAGATTGTACGCTCTACGTATTTAGTACTTTTGTCATCTTTAAAATAGCGATAACCGGTCGTGTAGGCGGGTCCCATGCCATCACCAATCATATAAATAATATTCTTTGGTGCATCTGCGTACGCTAAACTGCTGCTTGCCAATAATATTGTTGAGGCAATTAACGATTTTTTCATGTCTATTGTTTTTCTGTGTTATTTTGCGCTAAACATAACGTATTTATGCACTAAATTACATTTTTATCGGTGAAATTACATTGCAAGCTACAATAACAGAAACATCGTACGAACTTGATGGATTAAACATCGCATGTCAGCGATTAAACAATAGTTATACAAAAATTATCGCACTGCATGGTTGGCAAGATAATAGTAATTCGTTTTTACCTCTCATTAATCAAATGCCTCGATATGATTGGTATGCGATTGATTTCCCAGGACATGGGCTTTCAAGCTGGCGCAATAAACAAGCGCATTATTATTTTATCGATTATGTAGATGACGTTTATCGCGTGTTGCAACAAATCGCGCCAAATGAAAAGGTGATTATTGTTGGTCATTCAATGGGCGCTATGGTTGCTAACCTACTTGCTGCCTGTTTTCCTGATAAGGTTAAATGCGTTATTGCAATTGAGGGGCTAGCGTGTGTTACAACCCCAGAAAGTGAAGTAACAGCGCAATTAAGAAATGCCATTGAAAGTCGTGCTAAACCATCTAGCAAGCGGGTGTTTAAACGCTTTGAACAAGTTGTTAATGCGCGACTTGCAGTAAGTGATTTAGATTACGACGATGCTGCACTCATTATGAAAAGAAACACACAGCAAGAAGAAGATGGCATTAAACTTTTGACTGACCCTAAACTCAAACATCACTCTGGCTTTCGCTTTAGTCCAAGCCAATGCCAAGCAATTTGTAAAGATACAACTGCACCATTACTGCTAATAAAAGCGCTAAATGGATTTAAAATGATATCGCAAGCGATTGAAAATTATGGACAACTCTATACAAATTTGGGTGTAATAGAGGTCCCTGGTGGGCATCATTGTCATATGGAATATGCGCAAGTGATTGCGAAAGAGGTTGACGTTTACGTAAACGGTGTAAACTAAAGTTTGTATAACGTGACTAAATATGTGAATATTAGCCCTTTAGAGTAATTACTCAATTGTTAAATTGCCTTACATGAATTAAGGTTTAAGTTGAACACAAAAACACAAACAATAAATATAATTTATAGGAGCCTATCGTGGAAAAGATTTGGTTGAAGCGTTACCCAGCAGGTGTTCCTGCTGAGATAGATCCACAGCACTATGACTCCCTGCTTGAACTATTTGAAAAAAGCTTTCAAGACTATGCAGATCTTCCTGCCTTTGAAAATATGGGTAAGGTATATACATACCAACAGATGGACGACGCAACTAAACGATTTGCTTCATATCTTCAAAATCAACTAGGTGTTAAAAAAGGCGATAAAGTTGCGGTGATGATGCCGAACTTATTACAAACGCCAATTGCAATTCTTGGTACACTGCGTGCGGGCGCGACTGTTGTAAATGTAAACCCGCTTTACACTACGCGTGAGCTTGAGCATCAATTAAACGATTCAGAAACAAGCACTATTATTATTCTTGCCAACTTTGCTCGTACACTTGAAGAAGCGTTGCCAAAGACGAATGTTAAAAACATCGTAGTTACTGAAATTGGTGATATGTTAGGCGGTGTTAAAAAGCATTTAGTTAACTTTGTTGTAAAACACCTTAAGAAGATGGTGCCAAGTTATAGCCTGCCAAACATTATCGATTTCACAGATGTGATGAAATATGGTGATGTATCTAAGTATACGCGCCCACATTTAACGCAAGATTGTTTAGCATTCTTACAGTATACCGGTGGTACCACCGGCGTATCGAAAGGTGCCATGCTTACACACGGCAACATGGTAGCAAACCTTGAGCAAGTAACTGGTTGTTTAGACCCACTACTTAAGAAAGGTAAAGAAATGGTAGTAACAGCGTTACCGCTTTATCATATTTTTGCCTTAACGGCGAACTGCCTAACCTTTATGAAGTACGGTGGTCATAACCTTTTAATCACTAATCCGCGTGATATGAAAGGGTTTATTAAAGAACTCCAGGGTAAAAAGTTTACCGTAATGACAGGTGTAAACACCTTGTTTAACGGCCTGTTAAATACGCCAGGATTCTCAGAAATAGATTTTTCATCGCTAAAAATATCACTTGGTGGCGGTATGGCAGTACAACGCCCAGTTGCTGAGAAATGGCAAACGGTTACTGATTCTCGCTTAGTTGAAGGTTATGGATTAACGGAATGTGCGCCACTTGTTACTGTTAGCCCGTATGACCTTGCAGCATTTAATGGCTCAATTGGTTTACCAGCGCCAAGCACAGAACTTAAAATCGTAAAAGAAGACGGTACTGAAGCAGAGGTGGGTGAAGCAGGGGAACTTTGGGTTAAAGGTCCTCAAGTAATGAAAGGTTATTACAATCGTCCAGAAGCAAGTGCAGAATGTTTAAAAGACGGCTGGTTTGCGACGGGTGACGTTGCTAAATACGATGAAGAAGGCTTCTTCTATATTGTTGACCGTAAAAAAGACATGATTATTGTATCTGGCTTCAACGTATTCCCAAATGAAGTGGAAGAAGTGGTAGCAATGCACGACGGTGTGCTTGAAGTTGCGGCTGTCGGTGTACCACATGAAGTAAGTGGTGAACAAGTTAAGATTTTTGTCGTGAAAAAAGACCAAAGTCTGACAGAAAAAGATATAATCAAGCACTGTCGTGAAAACTTGACCAATTATAAAGTGCCAAAGTTTGTGGAATTCCGCGAAGATTTACCAAAAACAAATGTTGGTAAAATTTTAAGACGCGCACTTAAAGAAGCAAGTTAAATAGGGAATACCCTAAAAAGAAAAACCGGCAATCTGCCGGTTTTTTTATGAGGAAAAGTAGTGCAATACTCATTTATTACAGAACAACAAGAATTAGATTCAGCGGTCGCTAGTTATAAAAACAAATCGGTACTCGCGGTAGATACCGAGTTTATGCGACGCCGCACCCTTTACCCAGAGCTTGCATTATTGCAAATTTACGACGGCGATCGTATTTGCCTTATTGATCCAACGTTAGATCTTGATTTGTCATCGTTTTGGCAGCTGATGGAAAATCCAAATATTATTAAAGTGTTGCATTCGCCATCTGAGGACCTTGAGGTATTTGCACGCCACGGTAATTGTACTCCAGCGCCTTTGTTTGATACTCAATTTGCATTAAGTTTATTAGGCGAGCGCAACTGTGTTGGTTTTGCCAATATGGTTGAAATGTTACTTGAAGAGCAAATCGACAAAAGTGAATCACGCACTAACTGGTTGCAACGCCCCTTAACGAAAGCTCAGTTAGATTACGCAGCTGCCGATGTATTTTATTTAATGCCTTGTTTTAACATTATTAAAGAAAAACTAAATGATGATAAGCAAGCGATTGTGTTTGGTGAAAGTGCAGTTATTGCTAATAAACGCAAATATGAAACGCCGTTAGAACTTGCCTATCTAGATATTAAAAACGCGTGGCAACTTAACCCAAAACAATTAGCAGTGCTTCAGCAGTTAGCGGCTTGGCGCTTAAATCGTGCCCGCGAGAAAAACTTAGCACTTAACTTTATCGTTAAAGAACACATTTTATTTGAGATTGCCAAAACACAGCCAACTCATTTTGGTGCATTAAAACGTTTATGTGAAGGCGACCAAGGCTTGCTTAATCGCTATGGTAAAGTCTTGTTAAATCTAGTGAAAATTGGTTTAGATAAAGATGAAGCGGAGCATCCAGAAAAAATCCAACGTTTAATAGACTTTCATGGTTATAAAAAAACGTTAAAAGAGCTACGTGCTGAGCTTGAAAAAATTGCGAAAGACAATGATATTCCACTTGATGTACTAGCAAGTAAAAAACAAATGAATCAATTGATTAGCTGGAAGTGGAAAGGTAAGTCTAAGTTTGATGAAGGTGCGCTGTTAAAACCTGATTTAATGACGAGTTGGCGCGGTGAAATGGTTAAGCATTCACTAAAAGACTGGTTTTAAACTGGTATTAAAAAAGCCTGCTACTCGCAGGCTTTTTTATGTTTACTTATCGTCAGGCAAAGTGACATTGAGTTCGAGTACAGCCAAGTCATCTTCATTTTGTTCAAGCTGAACTTGAACCTGATCTTGTTCGATATGTACGTATTTACGGATCACTTCAAGAATATCTTGTTTAAGCTGTGGTAAATAATCAGGCGTACCACGACTTGAGCGTTCATGCGCTACAATGATCTGTAATCGTTCTTTAGCTAAACTTGCTGTTGTTTTCTTTTGTGAGCGAAAGTAATCAAGTAATGACACATTAACCTCCAAATATCCGTTTAAGTAGGCCTTTCTTCTCAGCTTCTAAAAAGCGAAAATCAACTTTTTCACCTAATAAACGGTCAATTGCATCAGAATACGCTTTACCTGCATCAGAATCTGAATCAAGAATTACAGGCTGACCCGAGTTAGATGCATTAAGTACTGCTTTTGACTCAGGAATAACGCCCAATAAATCGATTGCTAGAATATCTTGAACATCTTCTACCGATAGCATTTCACCCGTTGCAACACGCTCTGCGTTGTAACGTGTTAATAGCAGGTGCTCTTTTACGTTTTCGAGCCCTTCTTCAGCGCGTTTTGACTTACTTTGTAAAATACCCAAAATACGATCTGAGTCGCGCACCGATGAAACTTCAGGGTTAGTAGTAACAATCGCTTCGTCTGCGAAGTACAGTGCCATCATTGCACCGGCTTCAATACCCGCTGGCGAGTCACAAATGATAAAGTCAAAATCTTTCTTAAGCTCATTTAATACCAGCTCAACGCCTTCTCTGGTTAACGCGTCTTTATCGCGTGTTTGCGAAGCCGGTAAAATAAACAGTTTTTCTACACGTTTATCTTTAATTAATGCTTGGTTTAAGTTTGCTTCATTGTTGATTACATTAACGAAATCATAAACAACACGGCGCTCACAACCCATAATCAAATCAAGGTTACGTAAACCAATATCAAAGTCGATAATAACGGTTTTGTATCCTTTTAACGCAAGCCCAGTGCCAATCGCTGCACTTGATGTTGTTTTACCAACACCGCCTTTACCTGATGTGACAACAATAACTTTTGCCATGAAATCTATCCTTTAAACCAAAGCTGAAATTTTTAATGATTCGTTTTCAAGTGAAATACATGCAGCATTGCCCCATGATTCTCCTTGTAGTGAGTCGCTCAGCCAGTAGTTTCCGTTAATTGAAACTAACTCAGCATTAAGCTTTTGGCAGAATATAACGGATTCTTGCCCTTTTGCGCCAGCGATAGCGCGGCCACGTAATGTGCCATAAACATGAATATTGCCATCGGCAATCACTTCAGCGCCTGGACTTACAGAGCCTGTAATAATGAGATCGCGATTTTTCGCATAAACTTGCTGACCACCACGTACATTGCCACTAATAATTTGCGCGGGTACAAATACTTCTTTTTCTACAATTGATGTATTTGCAGCTGATTGTGGTTTTGCTTTAGGTGCTTGGTCTTTACTGTAATTTAGTATTGATAGTTTGTGCAGTTTAGCGGCAGTGTTTTGCTCGTCCGTACCGTTACACACACCTACAGGATTAAGCTGTAGGTCGATTAAAGATTGCTTTAACTTTGCAAAGTCAATGTGTTCGTTGGGTACAGACTGAAGGTTTACGACAATTGGCGCACCGAAGAAAAACTTGGGTACTTGAGCAATTTTTTCGTCAAGTTGACTAATCAAACTATCTAGATCGTTTTTAAATAGATGCAATACAGATAGTGTAAAAAGGTTCCCTTTTAGTTCAAAAATTTGTTCCGACATAATCTCAATTATTATTATAAAAATCACAGGCTGATTTTATAGAAGAATCCAGCCATTAAGCGCAATTTATCTCACTTTTAGTGTATGCCATGGTATAGTGTGATGCAGTGTTACGCAAGAAGTAAAAGGTGTTTGAATGCTCAGCGCAGTGTATAAAAGTAAAAAAAAGGCAGATACCTATCTGTACGTTGAAAAAAGAGATGATTTTTCAAAAGTTCCGGAACCTTTAATGGCAACTTTTGGTCAACCAAGTTTTGTAATGCTAATTAACTTAGCAAAACGTGAGCAACTTGGTACTGCTGATCTTGAAAAAGTGAAGCAAGAATTAGCTGAAAAAGGATTTTATTTACAGCTACCGCCAAAACAAGAAAGTTTATTAGATGAATTTAGAAAACAAAATGGAGTCACTGACTAGTGTTTAAAAAACTCGCCCTAATCACAGCAAGCCTTATTTCGGTCTCTACCTTTGCAGATGAAGAGCAAGCCAAATTTAACCAGTACGTTGCAGATTTAAAAGTGGAAGCAATTGAAAAAGGGTTTTCACAAAAAATCGTTGATAATGCCTTTGCAACCGTTAAGTTTAAGAAAAAAGTTATTAAAGCGGATAAGAACCAGCCTGAAGTAAAAGAAACGTTAGAAACTTACCTGCCTAAGCGTGTACCTAAGTGGAAAATCGATAGAGCACGTAAACTGTATAAAGAAAATCAAACAGAGCTTGAAAAAATTGCCGCTAAGTATGGTGTACAAGCGCGTTTTATCGTCGCGCTTTGGGGCCTTGAAAGTAACTTTGGTAAAATCCAAGGCTCGCATCCGGTTATCTCTTCAGTGGTAACGCTCGCATACGACGGACGTCGCGAGGCGCTGTATAAACGTCAACTCTGGGCTGCGTTAACGATTTTAGAAGAAGGCCATATTGATCTTGACCACTTTAAAGGTTCGTGGGCAGGTGCAATGGGTCAAACACAATTTATGCCAACGTCGTTTAATGCTTACGCGGTTGATTACGACGGTGATGGTAAAAAAGACATTTGGCAGAATAAGCTGGATGCTTTTGCGTCAATTGCAAACTATTTGAAAAAAGCGGGTTGGAATGACTCATTAACATGGGGCCGTCAGGTGGTGTTGCCTGAGGGGTTCAATAGTGAACACATTTTGCAGCGCGGCACGCGTACACGCAAACAATGGCTCGAGAATTGGAATAAATCAGAGCGTGGTCTAGCCGATTGGCAGGCACTGGGTCTTCGCCGTACTGATGGCACTGATTTACCAAATGTTGGAATTACCGCAGCGCTCGTTATGCCAGACGATGAAAATGGCCGTATGTATTTGGCATATGACAATTACAAGGCGCTAATGCACTGGAATCGGTCTTATTATTTTGCGACTTCAGTTGGCTATTTATCAGACCGTATCGGTTACCCTAAAATCTAATCACCTATTTATCGGTGCCAGTCGTTTTATCTGGCACCTTTTTCTTTTCGCTTTTCTCACACAACTAGCTTAAAATGTCGCCCTGAAATTTAGGGGCACATATGTTAGAAGATAAATTTTGGCTTAAAAAATCGTTGGCGGAGATGAACAACGAAGAATGGGAAGCCATTTGTGATGGCTGCGGTAAATGTTGTTTACACACCTTTATTGACAGCGATGAACAAGACGAAAGTTTTGAAAGTACCGATGTACTGCGCGAAGGCGAAGAGATTATCTATACTGCGATTGTGTGTCGCTATCTCGATACTAAAAAATGTTTTTGTACTGAGTATGAAAACCGCACAACTTTAGTGCCTAGCTGCGTAAAACTGACCAAAGATAACATCGATAATATCTTTTTTATGCCACCAAGTTGTAGCTACCGTCGTTTACATGAAGGGCGTGGCCTTGCGTCTTGGCACCCACTTTTAAATAACGGCAGTAAAGCGGTAATGCATCGTATGGGGATTAGCGTTAAAGGTCGTGTAATGAAGGATAACCAAATCGATATGGATTTGTTTGAAGATTACATAGCCGATTGGCCTAAAGAGGACCACGACTAATGAGCAAGGTACAAGTGGTACTGATCAACCCTAAAAGTGCAACAAATGTGGGTGGCGTAATGCGAGCTGCTGGGTGCTATGGCGTTGAAAAGGTTCATCACACAGGTAATCGTTATGGTTTTGCGCAAAAATTTGCAACCGACACAAAACAACGTATCGATGAAATACCACTGTGTGCACTTGAAAATATTGAAACACTTGTTAAGTCCGATACTAAAATAATTGCTGTTGAATTAATTGATGGGGCAACACCGTTACCGCATTTCGAGCATCCTGAAAACGCGATTTATGTATTAGGACCTGAAGATGGGTCAATTCGTAAAGACGTACTAAAGCACTGCGATGATGTTGTTTATGTACCGACGCTTGGCTGTATGAATCTTGCAGCAACGGTAAATGTGGTTTTATACGACAGACTTGCAAAGGCTACTAACACTGACTACTCAAGAGAGTTTTTGTTGCAAAACCGTGATAACAATAATCGCGTTACGTTTAAAAAGAAAAACTAGCAAGCTCATTTTCACATGCGGCATTAATTCGTATTTTTGCCGCAAAACGAACTCTTACCATTCTACCTCATGCCAACTTAGCCGTATCTGTTTTGCTCAAAGTCATCCAAGAAATATGACAACGCGCACGACTTTTTGTCATGTCAATGAAAAATCACGGTTACATATTCGTTAACAGAATCACTGCGTGAGATAAAATAAAAATCTTTAACCGTTGATTTATATCGCAAAAACATCTAAAAACTCCAGATTTACTGCCATGTAATGTAAATGACATGTTTATGAAACCCTTGTGTCATTTTGTGCCTCTAGACTATGCGCAATCATTTAATAGGGTTACATAAAATGTTTACAACTAAGTTTAGTAGAAAGGTATTGGTAACAGCGCTAGTTGGATGTTCGCTAACTGCCGTTGCTAATGATCAACTTAAGCCTGTGATCGACAGCGCAGATAAAATTAATAAATCAGCGCAAAAGTCGCAAGCAAAAATAGATAAAATTGCTGACACAATGCAAGGTCGCCTACAGCAATTTAAAACTGTTAATAAAGAGATTGATGGTTTAACGATTTATAACAAGCAACTAGAAAAACAAATCGCAAATCAATTAACAGAAATGGACAACATTAACGTATCAATTGACCAAGTGTCGGTTATTGAACGTCAAATTACGCCATTAATGCTTAAGATGATCACCTCACTTGAGCAGTTTGTAGCATTAGATGTGCCTTTCTTACCAAACGAGCGCGCAGAACGCTTAGCCACATTAAAGCAGTTAATGGACCGCGCAGATGTAGCATCAAGTGAAAAATTCCGCCGCGTATTAGAAGCTTACCAAATCGAAGTTGATTATGGCCGTACCATTGAAGCGTACACTGGTCTTATCGATGTTGATGGCCAAGAGCGTGAAGTGGACTTTTTACGCATTGGTCGCCTTGATCTTATTTACCTAACGAAAGATGGCAAAAAAGCGGGTGTATGGAATACCGACGCTAAGGCGTTTGAGCGCTTACCAGATAGCAATATTTCACAAATCAATAAAGCAATTCGCATTGCTAAAAAGCAACTTGCACCAGACATGTTAACGCTACCTGTTAAAGCAGTTTAATTAGAGGCCATTATGTTAGTTAAGAAATTCGTAAAATCTGTTATTGCTGCAAGCACGCTATTCACAGCAAGTGCAGTTGTTGCACAGCCAGTAGATCTTGATTCACTGTTAAAAACACTTGAGCAGGGTAATTACCAACAATCACAAGATAACCAACGTCGCGAAGCTGAGTTTGCTAAAGCAAATAATCAACAAGCTGCGATGTTACGTTCGCGTATTAATGAACGTGATGGATTAATTTCTGCGTCGACGCGTCTTGAAACTCAGTTTGAAGAAAATGAAATCAAACTCGCGAATATGAGTGAAACGCTAAACAAACGTATGGGTTCATTAAAAGAGCTATTTGGTGTGTTACAGCAAGTTGCGGGCGATACACAAAGTAAATTTATTACGTCAAACGTATCTGCTGAATTGCCTGGTCGTGGTGCTTTCTTAAGTGAACTTGCGCAAAAAATGGGTTCGAGTTCAAAACTTGCGTCAATCGAAGATATTGAAAAAGTATGGTTTGAATTACAACGTGAAATGACCGAGCAAGGTAAAGTGTCGCGCTTTAACCGCGATGTGATTGTTGCTGGCGGCGAAAAAGTAAATAAAGAAGTGGTACGTGTTGGTTCATTCAACCTAATCGCGGATGGCAAATACCTTACTTACAACGAAACCACAAACACATTATCAGAATTGACGCGTCAACCAGCTTCACGTTTCCAGTCAAGTGCAGCTGATTTACAAGCAGCAAATTCAGGCTTTGTTGATTTTGCCCTAGACCCAACGGGTGGCTCAATTCTTGGTTTATTAGTTCAAGCCCCAAGTACCGAAGAGCAAGTACACCAAGGTGGTGCGGTAGGCTACGTTATTTTAGCGGTAGGTTTAATCGGTTTATTAATTGCCTTAGAGCGCTTTGTTTCGCTAATGATTATGGGTGGCAAAATCAAACGTCAGCTTAAAACAGATGTTGCATCAGAAGACAACCCACTTGGTCGTGTAATGAAGGTGAAAGACCAATACCCAGATGTAACCTACGACACCCTAGAACTCAAATTATCAGAAGCAATTTTACGTGAAATGCCGCGTATTACACGTAACTTAACGCTGATTAAAATCATTTCTGTCGTTGCACCGTTACTGGGTCTACTCGGAACTGTAACCGGTATGATTAATACCTTCCAAGCAATTACGTTATTCGGTACTGGCGACCCGAAACTAATGGCTGGCGGTATTTCAACAGCGCTTGTAACCACAGTGTTAGGCCTTGTTGTGGCAATTCCTACTGTATTTATTTACACACTACTTAATACTCGCTCTAAAAACCTATTGGTAGTTTTACAAGAGCAAAGCGCAGGCATTATTGCTGAGCGCAGTGAGAAAGGTGCGCAGTAAGATGGTTATCTTTGCGGACTTCATCAACGCGATACGCGATTTTCTAGACACCGGCGGCTCTGTGCTGCTGGTGATCGGAGTCCTGATTTGCGCAATGTGGTTATTGGTGATTGAGCGCTTTATGTTTTTGTTTACAACATATCGTTCAAGTAAAAAATCAGTGATCACCAACTGGTTCGCACGCGAAGAGCGCAATAGCTGGGAAGCGGAGCAAATCAAACAAGCAAATATTTCGCGTATTAGCTTAAAGCTAAATCACAATTTACCCATGATTAATATGTTAGTAGCTCTGTGTCCATTACTTGGTTTACTTGGCACGGTTACCGGCATGATTGAGGTGTTTAATGTGATGGCAATTACCGGTACGGGTAGCGCACGCTCAATGGCATCGGGCGTATCAAAAGCCACTATTCCAACAATGGCAGGGATGGTAGGTGCGTTATCAGGGGTATTTGCCTCAACGTATTTACAGCGTAAAGCAAAGCGCGAAGTAGCGCTACTTGACGATAAATTGGTCTTAGACCACTAACACCAATTTTAAACGAATTTTAGGAGCTAGCAATGAGAGCACCATTAGCAAATGTATTTCAAGAAGAAGAAAACGAAGAAATTAATATGACGCCGATGCTTGACGTTGTATTTATCATGCTGATTTTCTTTATTGTAACGGCCACTTTTGTCAAAGAAGCGGGAATCGATGTAAACCGACCTGAAGCGGCAACAGCAGTACAAAAAGAACGTGCCAATATCCTTGTCGCTATATCAGATAAAGGCGAAATTTGGATTAACAAACGCCAGGTAGATGTGCGTGCGGTTCAAGCTAATATCGAACGTTTACACGCAGAAAATCCGCAGGGCAGCGTGGTTATTCAAGCTGATAAAAAAGCCACTACTGATACCTTAATTAAGGTAATGGATGCGGCACGTTCGGCAGGTGTATTTGACGTATCAATTGCGGCGCAGGAAGCGTAACAATGCGTTATTTAATTTCCACTTTAATCGCGATTTTTGTAACTGCTTTGTTGTTTTTCGGCATGCAGGCGCTAATTCAAAGTGGTGATGGTGTGGCAAGTGAACCGGTAAAAGGCAACGTTCTTGATTTTGTGCGTCTTAAACAAGAAGAGACTGTACAAAAGAAAGAACGTAAGCCGCAAAAGCCGCCAAAGCCAAAAGAACCACCACCGCCAATGGCGCCACAAGCGAGCAGCAGCGAAAGCACGGATACTGCGAGTAATTTTGATTTTTCAGCCAATGTTGACACCAATGTTGATTTAGCTGCAGGGCTTGCGCTCGATTCGGGTGATGGTGAATACCTTCCGATTGTTAAGGTATCACCTGTTTATCCTCGTCGAGCGTTAAGCCGCGGTATTGAAGGTTACGTTATCGTTGAATTTACGGTAACGAAATCAGGCACAGTAAGTGAACCTCGTGTAATACAAGCTGAGCCAGAAGAAATCTTTAACCGCGCCGCAATGGACGCCGCGCTTAAGTTTAAATACAAACCGCGCGTGGTTAACGGTGAAGCCGTTGAAGTAGCGGGTGTACAAAACAAAATTACATTCCAAATTAATGGGTAGTTTGTTAGCGGGAACGCCCCGCTAACACTTTAAATAGTTAGGTTGAATTACAATGTTGAAAAGAAATTTAATTAGTATTGCATTAGTTGGTTGTGTATTTGGCGCGCCGATGAGCGACGCGATGTTCCACACACAGTTTGCTTCAGTATCTGCTGAAGAAGTTAAAACTAAACGTGTTCCGGCACTTCGCAACAAAGTATATACGCAACTTGCGCGTGCACAAAAACTGGCTGACGACGGTGATGTAGCAGCAGGTCTTGAAGCACTTGATATTGTCCAAAAGAAATCGTCAAGCATGAACAGTTACGAAGTAGCAATGATGTATAACTTTTACGGTTTTATTTATTACAACGAAAACCGTGTTAGTGAGGCTATGGCTGCATTTGAAAATGTAGTAAAGCAAGACCCGATCCCAGAAAGTTTAAAGCTCAATACCATTTTCTCGTTAGCGCAATTAGCAATGGCTGAAGGCCAATTCGATAAAGTGCTGAGTTATCTTGATAGTTGGGAGTCGCTTAATACCAAACCGCCACAAGCAAACTATTATGAGCTTAAAGCGAACGCTAGTTATCAAGCGAAGGATTACCAAAGCGCAATTAAATACATTAATACCGCAATAAACCTTAATAAAGTTGATAATAAAGACGTAAAAGAAAACTGGTTTATCTTACTGCGTGCGTCTCACTATTCGCTAAACCAACCAAAAGAAGTGGTACGTGTACTAGAAGAAATGGTGCTGCGTTTTGACAAACCTGAATACTGGGTACAGCTGGCTGGCATGTACGGCGAAGTAGGCCAGGACGATAAGCAACTAGCACTCATTGAAACAGCAAAACAACGTGGTTTCTTGGACGATGCAACTAAGCTTAAAAATCTGGCACAAATATACATGTATTCAGGTCTTGCTTACAAAGCAGCAAACGCGATGGAGCTTGGGTTTGAAAAAGGCAATATCGAAAAATCAGAAAAGAACCTTATCTTTGTAGCAGAAGCCTACATGCAAGCGCGAGAAGATAAAAAAGCGGTGCCGTATTTTATTGCGGCTGCAAAACAAACTGATACTGGTGAATATGACCGCCGTTTAGCAGAGGTGTACTTAAACTTAGAATTATTTGATGAAGCGGCTGATTCGGCACGTGCTGCGTTAAATAAAGGCAGTTTAAAGCAAGAATCAAACGCCTATATTGCGCTTGGAATGGCGCAATACAATCTCGAAAACTTCGATGCAGCTATCCTTGCATTTGAGCAAGCTAAAAAATACAAAAAGTCAGAACGCTTAGCGGCCCAGTGGCTGCAATATGTGAAACGTGAAAAACTTGATAAAGACACGTTAGCCAAGGCTTATTTGTAACATACCTATCAAAATAAATTTGTAATCAACCCTAAGGGACCTTAATGGTCCCTTATTTCTTTGTATTTCAAACACTTTTAAAACAACTCATGTATACGTGTAAGTTCGTAGTGTTTAAGAAATCTGACAAGAAACTGTCACGCACATGTTAAGTAAGTGTAACCCATTTGACACATAAACCCTCTAACTTAGAGCCAGTTCTAAATTAGTGCACACGCACATAAAAAGCGAAAAAGCTTAAAAACTATCAACGGAGAAAACAATGAAACTTTCTGGTTTATTTAAAGTGAGCATGGTTGCATCAGCACTTACTCTTGCAGGTTGTGGCGGCGATATCAATATTACACCAACTACAGTCGATAACAGCGTAGACAACTCTGTAACAAACCCAGGTGGTTCAAATCCAGACCCAATTTCATGTGCAACGTATACGCTTGACGGTGCATCGTTCACAGGTGAAGCAGACGGCGTAAACTGTGTTTACAGCCAAGCATTTGCAAGTAACGCAAAAGACATCACAAGCTCTTTCGTAATCCCAGCGCTTGAAGATAACGGCGCACATATTTTCGAAGGCGCGTTATTTATTGGTGAAGACATCGATACGTCAACGGGCGCAACCATTGATGATAATGGTCCAACACTGTCAATTGAAGCGGGCGCAACTATTGCGTTCACTAAGCCAGAAAGCTTTATCCGTATTGCACGTGGTGCAAATATCGAAGCAATTGGTGAAGTAGACAAGCCAATCGTATTTACCTCTATTTCAGAGATTGATGGCGATGAGTCAACAACAGCACAAATTGGTGACTGGGGTGGTATTCAAGTAAATGGTCGCGGTCATTCAATTCGTTGTACTGCAGACGCTGCAAGCCAAGACCTATGTAACCACCCAGCAGAAGGTATCGTGTCTTATTATGGCGGTAACGACCCGCAAGATAACAGCGGTATTTTAAAGCATATTGTTATCAAATACGCAGGTTTCGGTGTTGAAGGTGATGAACTTAACGGTTTAACGCTTAACGCGGTAGGTTCAGGCACTACAATCGATTACGTTCACGTTCACAACGGCTTCGATGACGGTATCGAGCTATTCGGTGGTTCAGTGAACCTTAAGCACATTGTTGTAACAGAAACTGGCGATGACGGTATTGACTGGGATGAGGGTTGGAAAGGCATGGGCCAATACATCCTTGTTCACTCAAAAGAATACGGTAACCACGGCTTTGAAACTGACGGTGCGAAAAAAGATCCGCTTTCAGGTGATGGCCAAGGCTTGGTAACAACAGTATCAAACCCAATTATTGCTAACGCAACAGTTGTTGCAACTGGATCTGCAGGTGCAGAAGGCCGCCGTGACGGAGCTGGCATGGAAATGAAAGAATGGGGTAAAGTGCAAATGGCAAATATCCTGTTTGCCAACTCGTCTACAGAAGCTGGAGCAGGCTGTTTAGATTTATTTAACGATAAAGATTTATCAGGTGCAGCGGGTGTTCATGCAAACGCGAAAAATGGCGATATTTCATTTGAAAGCGCGATTTTTGCATGTGGTCTTAACTTTGAAGAAATTGACACTCCGTTAACGGGTGAATTAGCTGATTTCGATATCGCAGCGTGGTTTGCGGCAGGTAACAACAACCAAACGATTGGCTTTGCTAACTTTGAAAACATTTTTGCAGCAGATGGCGTATCTACTAAATCGGCAATGATGGATAAAGACGGCAACGCTGTGACAGTTGTTGCAAAAGACATGAGCGAAGTCAATCCGTTCTTTGATAACGCCGGTTTTGTTGGCGCAATTCAAGAAGGTGCAACAGGCGATTGGGCAGAATTTGTTAAAGCGTCGCTAGAGCGCGCTGGTCACTAATCTAAGCCAAGTAGTGAGTTTAGGTGTGGCGTTAGCCACACCTCTTTATAAAAACTATAGGTTTAGAGGATTATATAATGAAACCAAAAAAGCAGTTTAAAGCTAATTTAGTTACGCTTTCGGTGCTTTGTGCGTTTTCGTCATTTTCCTCTGTTGCAGATGAGAATGAACAGGCACAAGTACAAAAGGAAATTGAAGAAGTTGTTGCAACCGCAAGCCGTTTAAAAGGCAGCGCAAGTGCAGTAATTGAAGAGCGTAAAAACCAAGCTTTCGTTGCCGACATTATGGGTGCTGAGCAAATTTCACGTACCGGTGATTCAGATGCTGCATCTGCGCTTCGTCGTGTAACAGGTTTAAGCTTAGTAAACGATAAATTTATTTATGTACGTGGTTTAGGTGAGCGTTACTCAAGCGTTCGATTAAATGGCGCATCTGTACCGAGCCCAGATTTAACGCGTAGCGTTATTCCACTTGATATCTTCCCATCAAGCATTATCGAGTCACTTTCAGTACAAAAAGCCTATTCACCAAATATGCCAGCGGCGTTCGGTGGTGGTGACGTAAATATTCGTACTAAAAGCATTCCTGATGATCGCGTGTTTAAAGTGGATATCGGTGCAAGCTATAAAGACACCAATGATGAAGGTTACACCTACGAAGGTGGCAGCGATGATTGGTTAGGTACCGACGACGGCACACGTGCTATGCCTGGTACGGTGCGTGCTGCACTTAATCGTTATGTTAACGGTTTATCGGATATTTCTATTCGAAACATTCGTGATATTGAGTCAAAAGTGCTTGGTGAAGATATCGGTCAAGAAGCTGCGGTTGCGTTAAACAAAGATCTGATTAAAGCACTGCCACGTGATTATGGATTACAAGAAGAAAGCTTAAATCCAGATTTTGGTATTAAAGCAGTTTATGGTGACCGTTTTGACGATGTATTGGGTTTTGGCGGGTCGCTTGGCTTTTTGGCAAGCGTTGCATATGACAATGAGTGGTCTAATTCAAATGAGTTTGGTGCCGTATTATCGTCAGCCGATGCAGCCAAGGCAGCGCAGTGTTCAACAAAAACTTTTGCCTGTTATTCGGCTAAAAATGAAAAGCAAACTACCAAAAATAATATCAAGCTAAATACCGCTTTAAATTTAGGTTATAAACTTGATGGCCATGAATTAACGGCAACATACATGAAACTTCGTGATACGGAAGACGAAGCGTCAGTTGCTATTTATCAAGAGCCATCAAAATCATTAAGCATTGATGATGGTCAAGTTCAGCGCAGTCATACAACGTCATTTGAAGAGCGTGAATTAGATATTCTTCAAGTTCGCGGTCAGCATAACTTAACATGGAGTATATTAGATGGCGTTGGTGTAGATTGGCATTATACCGATTCGACAGCGACGACAGAAATTCCAGGTGAACTTGAAATCACCGTGCGCGATGAGTATCAAGACGGTCAATACCAACGTACCTTCTATAATGGCTCACTCGGTGGTAACCCGTATTTATATCGCTTTGTTGATATGGAAGATCAGGTTGAAAACTGGGGCGTAAATGTAAACAAGGTATTTTACTTTGATGGTTCTGACATTGAGCTTTCAGGTGGTGGTTACTTTATAGAAAAAGCGCGTGATTATCGCACTGACTTCTTTAATTACCGCTTTGCCCAAACTCAGCAAGTAGAACTCGCTCAAAGTGAAGATGATGCATTAAACATTGGCAGTTTCTTTAGTAACGATAGCACAGTAGATAACACAGATGTTGAACTACTATTCCAAGAGCCAACAGCTGATGACTACTTAGCAGCGCAAATGATTGACGCATATTTTGGTGCATTCGATTACACCATTAATAACAACTGGCGTTTAAGCGGCGGTGTGCGTTATGAAGATTTCCGTCAAGTAGCGTTAGCGTTTTCACGAAGTGCATTTGACCCTGCATTACTTGAAGATAAGCTAAGCAGCGAAGCAATTGAACAAGCGACCGTAATGGAAGACGACTACTTTGGTTCACTTTCAATGACGTACAGTCAAGAAAGCTACCAAGTACGTTTTGGTTACGGCAACACGGTTGTTCGCCCAGATCTACGCGAACTTACGCCTGTTCAATATCAAGACCCACTAACTGATTATCGTACCCTTGGTAATCCGTACTTAGAGTCAAGTTACCTTGATAACTTTGACACGCGTGTGGAATTTTACCTAGATAACGGTGATAACTACTCAATTGGTGCATTCTATAAAGATATTGATAGCCCAATTGAAGCATTACTTACTGAAAGTGATGGTCGTTTTACGCTGCAATTTGATAACGCAGACAACGCAGTTGTTTACGGTATTGAAGCAGAGTGGATGACAGAACTGAGTGCCGATATGTTAGGTGGTGCGTTCTTTACATCAGGTAACTTAACGGTAAGCGATTCTGAAGTAACTATTTTAGAGAGTCAGCGCGGCGATTTAACAAATCTTAAACGTCGAATGACAGGTCACTCTAAGTACGTTGCAAACGTTCAGCTTAACTATGATTCTCACAATGGTAATCATCAAGCGTCCGTTATCTACAATGTATTTGGTGACCGTATTCTTGCGGCTGGTGTTAATAACTTTGACGATGCATACGAGCAACCAATCAACTCGTTAGACCTTGTATATAGTTATTATCCAAACTTTAACTCAACGATTACGTTCAAAGTTAAAAACCTACTAGGTCAAGACTTTGAAGTTGAGCAAAATGACGTATTGATTCGTCAAAAAGAAATGCCAACGGAAATCAGCTTAGACTTCTCATACGAGTTCTAACAACATAGACTTTCAACTAAACCTAGCGTATTAATTTACCTAGCCAAAAAGCTCAACTTCGGTTGGGCTTTTTTTTATGATTTTTATTCAACAAAGTCTTTTATACGGTAGATTTCTAGAAGTCTAAATGATAGATTCAAATTTCTGCACTTTGTAGAACATTAATAACTCTCACGCATCAAAGTTATTACATTTTATTTAGGAATTAGAATTATGTTAAAAGTTGGTTTAGTCGGTTGGCGTGGTATGGTTGGCTCCGTATTAATGGAGCGTATGCAACAAGAAGGTGATTTTACGAAAATTGATGCGACCTTTTTCACCACCTCACAAACCGGCCAACTTGGACCTGATATCGCAGGTGACGCAAAACCATTATTAGACGCAAATGATATCAATGAGTTGGCTAAAATGGACGTGGTACTCACGTGTCAGGGCGGCGATTATACCAAAGCTGTGTACCCAGGATTACGTGAAACCGGTTGGAATGGTTACTGGATTGATGCTGCATCTGCACTACGTATGGCTGATGACAGTATTATTGTATTAGATCCTGTAAACCTTGATGTAATTAAACAAGGGTTAGAGCAGGGGGTTAAAACCTTTGTTGGCGGTAACTGTACTGTTTCACTTATGCTTCTTGCTTTAGGTGGCTTGTTTGAGCAAGACCTTATTGAGTGGGTAAGTCCAATGACTTACCAAGCAGCATCGGGTGCAGGCGCGCGTAATATGAAAGAACTTATCGCGCAAATGGGTGAAATTCATCACGAAGTAGCCGACAAACTTGATCCTGCATCGGCGATTTTAGAAGTGGATAAACTCGTCTCTGAAAAAATTAAATCAGACACTTTGCCAACCGACCAATTTGGTGTGCCGTTAGCTGGCAGTTTAATTCCATGGATTGATGTGCCAATGCCTTCAGGTCAAAGTAAAGAAGAATGGAAAGCGGAAGTTGAAGCAAACAAGATTTTAGGTAGCAATAAGCAGCCTATTCCAGTTGATGGATTGTGCGTGAGAATTGGCGCTATGCGCTGTCATTCACAGGCGATGACAATCAAATTGAAAAAAGACATTTCTGTTGAAGAAGTTGAATCAATTTTAGCGTCACATAATCAGTGGGTTAAAGTTGTACCTAACGAACGTGAAGTAACAAGTAAAGAACTTACGCCAGTTAATGTAACCGGGACATTATCTATTCCCGTAGGTCGTATTCGTAAATTATCAATGGGCCCAGAATATATAAGTGCGTTCACGGTCGGCGATCAGTTGCTTTGGGGTGCTGCGGAGCCACTGCGTAGAATGTTACGCATCATTACTGATTAATATTAATCATCTCTTGTTTAAAGCCATCTGCGGGTGGCTTTTTTGTACCTTTAATTCAAAAAGCAAATATCTAGACGTATAATTTACTTTCTAAGTACTTGTTTATATGTAGAATAAAACTATACCTATTCTAAATTAGAGACTCGTATGTTGATAAGGCAGGCAACACTTGAAGATTCAGTGGCCATAAGTGAACTGATTTAGTTGCGCAGAACAGAATCAAAGTCCGTGAAGCCTTTGTCCACTCTCATCAGTTCAAACTAGATATTATTGACTATGATGAGTCAAACCAAGGCAAATACCATAATATGTTTAATCTTAATAGAATAAAGTCATGGTAAACCCAGATGGCCAATAAAGTTTAACTTAAATAAATTTTGATATTGAAAACAGATGTTAAATAACTTTTTAAGTTTCTACTTTTAGAAACGCTCTGACTTTACTTTAAAATATATCAGTTACTTTAAATTTCTCTACTTACAGAATTACTTAATCATGAGGTGAGGTATTCCAAATCTCATAGGGGTGCCTGAGATTCTCGTTTTAAGTGGCAACGATCACGGGTACAAGGAAATAGACACATTATGACGCAAAACACCTAATTTAACATAACGTACATTATAAGATCTTTTGTTTGCAGTGCCATTGCTTATCAACCTATACCAATTCTTTAGTGCAATTGTCTAATTATGTTCTTAACTATATAAAGAATAAACTATTTTATAAATTACGTTTTACATGAGTGACATAAAAAAACAACGTCAATTACTCAGCATGGTTATTGTAACTGCTATTGCGCTTACATTTGTCTCACTGTATTTTTATAGTCAGGTTGATAAGCAATGGCGTTTGTATTCAACTAATGCACAGCAAGTATACTCATTACATGACACGCTTATACAAAAATGGGATACGGCGGATTCATTCATAATTTTAAAAATTTAGTATTACGTAAAGACGTTGATCGTTACCTGCCATTACTTAATCAAAACCTACAAGACATAAAGTCTACTTTAGAAAGGCTTAAGCAGTTTAATCAGTATACGCCTGAGTCAATTAATATCATTAGCAAAACGGTTAATGCCTACGAACAAAAGCTAAATGTCGTTTTAGTTATGGTTAGCCAAGGTAAAACCAGTGAACAAATTGATGCTGTAGTTAAAGTTAATGATTTACCCGCACTTAAAGCGCTTGCACAGTTTGATAGTGAACTTAAATCTAGTTTAATCAGCGCAACAAGCACCATTAACCAAGGTACGCAGGTGTCTGTGTTTTTACCATTAGCGCAAAGAAAAAAAATACGCTGGTGAGTGAAGAACAAACAATTACCCACCCGATTTAAAGCACCTATCAATTTTAATAGCGGAAGATAACGCACTTAACACCGTTATTATCAAAGCTATGATGGAGGAAACTAATGCAACACTTCTCTTTGTCACTAACGGCGCTGATGCTGTTGAGCAATTTACAGCGTTATCACCCGATTTAATTTTAATGGATATTCAAATGCCAAAAATGGATGGCATGGAAGCGTGTCGTCGTATAAAAAGCGAAAATGCCGACGTGCCAATCATTGCGATAACGGCAAATGTGATGAAAAACGATGTATTGAACAATCACCGCATCGGCTTCAACAGCCACATCGCTAAGCCAATTGATAAAAACGTGTTGTATAAAACCTTACAAGGCTTTGTTGATAACTCAAATGTACTGGATGACTAAGAGTCGTAAGTTTCTTGTATCGCTTTGATATGCTTAATGTGTTGTTCAGATGCAGCATCAATATTGTTGAATTGGCTTTCTAACATGCCTGTGCTTACGCCTACTGCGATTATAAGTGCTGATGCAATCGTAACGGATACCTTGGTGGTACGAGAGGTATTAGTAAAGAAATAATAAACGAGCCAAAGCAGAAATAAGTAAACAACAATCTGCCAAGCATAATTAAAAAGGGATTGAACTAAATCCATAGTATGTACTTCTTTACTGATCGTGAAGTTATTCTATCAAGAAGCGAATTTAAATTCCTATTTATTTTTGCTCGCTTTATTAGCTAAGAATTTTCCAAAGAGATTGAGTAACAAAACAAACAGAATTACTACAGAGAGTAACGCAAGTAATTTCATAATAAGCACTGACTATTTATTCATAGATTCTACAAAACTACCCTACTTATTTTCACTTTACTAGTTTTAGCGTTAAATACATTTGCGTGTGTAAATTAGATATAGGTATTAGAAAATGAACTATTTATGAAGTGTTAATAGCGTATTGCCAAATAAGTGGCAGTGTATAAATTAAGCAAAGTGGTTTTTTTGAAATATAGAATTCGTTTTTATGATTGTGAATTTTGGCAAATTCTCTACAATATACTCTTTTAAATGCGTCGTTAATCATCTCAATTACTATTGATTGAGGTTACTGGCTATCGTTCAGCCATATTTAGGAAGTAACATGATTTCCAAAGAAGCCACTCTTGTAAAAGAAGCGCTTATTGCTAAGGGGTTAGAAACACCTCTCAAAGACGTAGGCCTTAGTTCAGAACAAAAATATGACAAACTAAAAGGCTTATTTACTGAAGTTGTTGATACACTTGGGCTTGATCTTAATGATGATAGCCTAGCCGAAACGCCACATCGCATTGCCAAAATGTATGTGCATGAGATTTTTTCGGGACTTGATTACGAAACCTTTCCAAAAATTGCGTTAATTGAAAATAAAATGCAAGTAGATGAAATGGTTAAAGTGAATAATATTTCACTGACGAGTACCTGTGAGCATCATTTTGTTACCATCGATGGTTATGCCAAGGTCGCTTATATTCCAAATGACAAGATTATTGGTCTGTCTAAAATCAATCGTATTGTGCGTTTTTTTGCTAAGCGTCCTCAAGTACAAGAGCGATTAACTCAGCAAATACTCATTGCATTACAAGCCTTGCTTGAGACTGACAATGTCGCAGTATCAATTAATGCAACTCACTATTGTGTTAAAAGTCGCGGTGTTATGGATGCCACATCTGAAACATCAACCACTGCATTAGGTGGTGATTTCAAAACCAACAGCAATACTCGCGCTGAATTTCTTGCGAATTAACACAAAAAAAAGGTGTGATTAAAAATCACACCTTTTTTAATTGAATACAATTCAACTTTAGCTTGCAGTATTGATGCTTTTCACAAACTCAGTTACTGGCATACCATTACACGTAAGTGCTTTTACATTCTTGCTGCGTTTAGCAACAGCTTTAACACCTAACTTAGCCGCTTTTGCACATAATTGCGTCGCATCACTGTCATCTACTAAATTAAACTCTTGCGTTGAGTTTTGATTTTCTTTTTGCGTTTTAGCAAAGGTTTTAAGTGAAACGCCATTACATGCGATATCTGAATAATGTTCGCTGATAAATACGCCCTGCTCTTTTGCAAATGCTTTAGCAGCTTGAAATCCATTCGTTTTGGCTACATTACATACAGAAGTATAGAATGTATCTTTAGACACATCGTTGCTTGCAAAGGCAAATGACGACACAGTGAGAGTAAGTACTGAAATTAACTTAAGCATAATATAGCTCCTAAATGAATTTTTATCGAATTATATACACTAAATTTAGTTTAACAATGGAAAATATAGCCAAAACCAAACTATCTACAAATTAAACTAACCCCGTGATCATTAAGCTCACATCATTAACAATTTGTTTTCATGTTGACGATGAAATTGGCAAGCTAAAGGTGAACGATTTGTACAAAGTATTTAAGTTAACCATTTTGATAATAAGCGTCTGGTCTTTTAATGTTGCAGCGAGTAGTTATTGTGATAACACTCGCCCTGACTCACATATTCAGAAAAATACTGTTACGGTAATGAGCGCCAACATCGCCCACGGGCGCGGTACCAATTTCTCTCAGCTAACCAGCTCAATTGAGCAAATTAAAACAAATTTAAACGCGATTGCGACAAAGGTGAATCAAATTAATCCCGATATTGTCGCGTTTCAAGAAATTGACAAAGCGTCTTGGTGGAGTGGTCAATTTAGTCATGTGGATTACTTATTAAAACGAACAAATTTTCAAAATTACGTCGCTACGAGTCACGTAAATGCTTGGTGGGGAAATTATGGAACCGCGCTTTTTTCAAAACTTGCGCTTATAAATTGTGATGGCGTTACGTTTGCCCCAAGTTGGCCTACAACTAATAAAGGCTTTAGTTACGCTAGGGTAACTCTACATAAGCAAACTCAACATATCATTGTGGTTTCGTTGCATTTAGATTTCTCGAGATCATCAGTACGTAATAAGCAAATAAAGGAACTTCTTACCAAACTTAAAGATTTGAACGCCCCTATTATAATTATGGGCGACTTTAATACCGATTGGCGTTGGCAAAATTCAATCGTTAAAACCTTATCAGATAACTATGGCTTACGTATTTATAACGCACATTCAAATAAACTAAATACCTTTGGCGCAAAAAGACTCGATTGGATAATGGTATCTAAACACTTTACTTTTAAGTCATATTACAATGTTAAAGACGCTTTATCGGATCATGTCTTTGTTGTTGCGGAGCTAGAATTCAGTGAGCTCTAAAATAAGCATTAAACTAAGTACATTACTATTATGTTTATCTACGTTTGCCCACGGAGCTATGCCGCTTGAGGTAAAATTTTTAATAAACGAGATAAAACAAAGCGATTGTTTATTTATACGTAACGGCGTTTCCCATTCTGCGAAACGTGCCGCTGAGCACCTAACATTAAAATATAATAATGGAAAATCATACGCACAAAACGGCAGATCCTTTATTAAAAACCTCGCAACTAAAAGCGCGTGGACGGGTATAGCCTACAAGATAAAATGTCCTAATAAAGAAGCTGTTAAAAGTAATAACTGGTTAAATAACAAACTACTTAATTTTAATAAATCAACGCAAAACCGCTAAATTACTTGCATTGCCAGTATATTGCTGTATAGTCCACCAACTCCGGCAAGCGCTGTGTTTTGGGACTTTATCAGCCAATCGTCGGAATGAACGCTAAATTACGCGTTAACTGTGTGACGAGGTAAAGACCAAACATAACTAAAATAGCTAACGCTATTTGGGTGCTATATGCTGCCATGTATATTTCTACATTTTGGCCTCTACCTCCGTGTATATTATTTAGGCGAAAGCCGCAAAAAAGTTGAGTAGTAGATGTCAAACGACAAAATTTTATTCGAAGAACTAAACCTTCCTACCCCTATTCTAAGTGCAATTACAGAACTCGGTTTTGTAGAGCCAACTCCAATCCAACAACAGTCAATTCCGGCATTATTAGCAGGTAAAGATGTACTAGGTGAAGCGCAAACAGGTACAGGTAAAACTGCAGCATTTGGTTTACCACTACTAGCACGCCTAGATGCAAACCTAAACGCACCACAAATGTTAGTGGTATGTCCTACACGTGAGCTTGCTATTCAGGTAGCAGAAGCAATTACAGATTTCGCTAAAAACATTCGCGGTTTAAATATTGCGACTGTTTACGGTGGTCAATCTTATACTATCCAAAACCGTGACCTAAAACGTGGCCCACAAATTGTTGTTGGTACACCAGGTCGTATGATGGATCACATTGAAAAAGGTCGTTTAAACCTAGACAACCTAAAAGCGTGTGTACTAGATGAAGCAGACGAAATGCTTAACATGGGCTTCCTAGACGATATTGAATGGATCTTAGACCATGTGCCAGAAGATACGCAGATGGCGTTCTTCTCTGCAACTATGCCAGCACCTATTAAAAAAATTACGTCTCAGTTCTTAACTGATCCTGTTCACGTTAAAATTGCTGTTGAAAAACAAGCAAAAGCTAACATCACACAACGTGCATGGCGTGTAGGTGCTATTGGTAAAACAGCGGGTTTAGAGCGTATTGCAGAAGTTGTTGATTACGATGCAATGATTGTTTTCGTACGTACGCGTAACGACACGCTAACGCTAGCCGAGCACCTTGTAAACAAGGGCTTCAAAGCAGCAGCTCTAAATGGTGATATGCAGCAGCAAGACCGTGAACGCATCGTTGACCAACTTAAAAATGGTCGTATTCACATTCTAATTGCAACCGATGTTGTAGCACGTGGTCTTGACGTACCACGTATCAGCCACGTAATTAACTACGACTTACCGTTTGATAGTGAATCATATGTTCACCGTATCGGTCGTACTGGTCGTGCAGGTCGTGAAGGTGAAGCAATTTTATTTGCATCACACCGTGAAATGCGCCTTCTTAACCGTTTAGAGCGTGCAACTGAAGGTCAAATTACGCCATTTGAAATGCCTGATGCAAGCCAATTAAGCAAGCACCGCATTGAAAAAACAAAAGAAAAGCTACTAAGCGTTGCCGCAAGCCCGAACCTTGAGAAATACACTGAGGTACTTGCTAAGTTCACTGAAGAAAGTGAAATTACAACGGAACAATTAGCAGCTGCAATGTTGTATCAGCTACAGCAAAAACTACCACTATTCCCGCAAGCGGATCCGGTAGATAAGCGTGGCGCACGTGATGGTCGTCGTGAAGGTGGCCGTGAGCGCGGTGGCAGAGAAGGTCGTCGTGAAGGCGGTCGTGAACGTCGTAATCCAGGTGATTTCGCTACCTATAAATTTGCAGTTGGTCGTGCACAAGGTGTTAAACCAAGTGACATCGTTGGCGCAATTGCTAATGAAGTACGTATTAATTCTCGTGAAATCGGTAATATCAAACTGTTTGATAACCACTGTCACGTTGAATTACCAAAAACGTTGCCTAGCCAAGGTTTTGAAAAATTAAAGAACGTGACAATTCGTCGTCATAAAATCAACCCAAGCATTGTTGAAGGTGCAACGGGTCATTATGATTCTGAAAATCGTGGTAAGCGTCCACCTCGTAAACGCGAGCGCAGCAACGACGATCGTTCTATCAAAACATTTAAAAAGAAAAGCAGACCAAGAAGAGATGAGCGTTCAATGCCAACGTTTAACTAATTAAGGTTAGCTCCACAAAAAGCCATGCATTGCATGGCTTTTTTGTTATTAATCACTTACAAATTTCAACAACATAAAACGTGAAATAAACTATTTAGACGCTCATACTGTATATGAATTTAATTTAATGAATATGGCTGTTAGGTGAAATTTGCGTTTAGTATTTCATGCTTCAATTATTACATGTGCATTTGTGTTTTTGTCTGCTTGCAGCAGCATAACCAGCGGACAGCTATTTTCTAACTACACTGAACAACTCACCCCTGCGCGTAACGCGTTACAGAGCGCGAACATACAACAGGCTGCGAGTTTGTTACCAGCACATGCAGCAAATAACGTATCTCATACACTAGGTCAGCTTGAAAACGCCAGAGTGTTACAACTCTCTGAAAACTATACAGGCAGTAAAGTCGCATTTGAAAATGCTCTGCATCAAATTGATAAACAAAATTTTGCAGCAGATATTGAAATCAGTGAAGGACTGCAAACAACGGCGTCGTTTTTAACTAATGACAATGTAAGAGACTACCGCGTCCCCTATTTTGAACAGACTATGGTGCACACACTGCAATCGCTCAACTATGTCGCTTTAAATAATATAGAAGGTGCATTAGTAGAAGTTCGACGCGCTAATTTAGTACAGCAACAAGCACTTAAGAAAAACCAAGACGAATTAGAAAAAGCAGTAGCAAATACATCGTTAGACTTAAACGATCTATACAGTCGCTATCCAACCATGGACGATATGATTGGCTCGGTTAAAAACGGCTTTCAAAATGCGTTTACGTTTTATTTGTCAGGGTTTTTATACGAGGCAACGGGTGAGTACAATGCCGCTTATATCGATTACAAACGTGCAGTCGATATTTATCCTGAAAACACCTATTTACAGCAAGATATTTTGCGCTTAGCTAAATACCTTGCCTTTGATGACGAATATGAGTATTTCAAAGCGCGATTTGATGCTGACTTGCCGCAAACAAGGAATAACCAAGTGCCAGTGCTTGTGTTAATAGAACAAGGGTTAATTCCTGAAAAAACAGAATCGCGTATCGATTTGCCAATATTTACATCCCGCGATGATATTCGTTTTTATAGTGTGGCATTACCAAGTTATGTAAATAACAGCGAATATGCAGCGCCTTTATCTATTAATATTGGCGAGCAAACATTACAAAGCGAAACAATTGTTAAACTCTCTGCCCTTGCGGCAAAAGATTTAAAGGAGCGTATGCCCGGAATCGTAGCAAGGCAAATAACACGGCTTATCGCAAAAGAACAATTTAGAAAAAGCGCCGCACGCAATGGCGGTGATGTTGGCAATATTATCGCAACACTTTACAACCTTGCGAGCGAGCGTGCAGATACTCGTTCGTGGTTAACGCTTGCGAATAATTATCAAGTTGCAAAGACGTATCTTACAAACGGTGAGCATATGCTTTCGATTAATTTAAATGGAACAACACATTCCGTTTCGTTTTCAATAAACGGTAACAAACCCGTTTTAGTTAAGGTCGTAAACCTAGGTTCGACATTAAATACAACGGTTTATACGATATAGGTGATGAATATGAAGAACATAATTGGCATTTTAATTTTCTTTGCGTTGTTACAAGGTTGTGCCGGTAAGCCCGTTACATCTGGAACAGGAACCGACCAGATTACAGCAAATGATAATTGGCAGGCACATTTAAAAGTTGATAACCCGACACTTGCAAAACGACTAGTCATTTCAAATGTACTCACGCGTACAACTAATGGCCTGCTTGACGTAAATTTAGAATTAACCAGCAACTATAAAAAAACGCAAAACCTGCAATATCATTTTAATTGGTTTGATAAAGACGGCTTTGTAATTGAGCAAGGTAAAGAGCCGTGGAAGTCATTGCCGCTTCACGGCCATCAAGTTGTGAATTTAGGTGCCATTGCGCCAACAAAAGACGTTGTAAAATTTCGTTTGTATGTACGCGAAATCAACGAAACAATTTATCGCTTTTAGTAAATGACCTCTGTGCGAAAAATATTAAGGAATTACTATGAAAAAAAATTTAGTTACATTAAGCCTATTAACAACATTAGCGATTAGTGGGTGTGCAAACCGAGAAGTGGTTACATACGGCGATGCAACAGAAGTAGAAACAGTCGACATTGGTTTTGGTTCGACCGACTTACAAAAAGTAGCGGCAGAAATGACAGATTCGCTATTGGTTTCTGCTGCGATGAAAGAGTTTAGTCAAAATGGCAGACCTATCTTTTTCGTTGAACGTATCAAGAACAAAACCAGCGAACACATAGATACAGAATCAATTACAGACTCTATCTCAACTAAACTATTACGCTCTGGAAGCGTTCGCTTTGTAGATATGGCGCGTGTTGAAGCAGCCCGTGAGCAATTAACATTTCAGCAAGATGGTGGCATGGTAGATCAAAGTAAGGCGATTGCTTTTGGACAGCATGTTGGCGCTGAATATATGTTATATGGCAACCTTTCAAGCATTGTAAAGTTCAACAAAGACAAACAAGATGTTTATTACAAATTTACCATGCGCTTAATGGATCTTAAAACTGGCTTAGTTGAATGGGCGGATGAAACAGAGATCCGTAAAAATCGAGAGAAAAAACGTGTAGGTTGGTAATGATATGAATATACGAATTTTTGTCATAATTTCGACACTCGTTTTAGCTATAGTGAGTTTTCAAACGCTCAGTTATGAGCGTAATAAAGCGGTTCCCGTAGAAAAAGTGGTTTATGGCAAAGTAGAGACTATTCGCCATATTACAGAAACTGAACTAATTCGCGATAAATCAGCCGGTTGGAAACACTTTGGAGGTGCACTGATTGGTGGTGTTATTGGTAACCAATTTGGCGATGGCAGCGGTCAAGTTGCCGCAACCATATTGGGCTCAATCATTGGTGCGTCGATTACTAAAAATA
The DNA here is from genome assembly GCF_021654175.1 of Pseudoalteromonas sp. MMG024. Lineage (NCBI taxonomy): Bacteria > Pseudomonadati > Pseudomonadota > Gammaproteobacteria > Alteromonadales > Pseudoalteromonadaceae > Pseudoalteromonas > Pseudoalteromonas sp. MMG024. The sequence continues at coordinate 78,915 of NZ_JAKFZO010000006.1, read as the reverse complement.
ATGTACAGAATTACAGCCAGCGCACTGTAAAGCTGATTGAAATGATGATTTTAACTGAAGATAAACAACGCGTTATGGTAATACAAGATTACGACAGCCACATGCAATTTAGCAAAGGGTCAACGGTGAGAATCGTTTATCTACAGTCAAATACTGTGCGTGTTGATACCGCTTACTAAATAAATTGAAAATATAAGATTGGAATTGCGGCGATTGCCAGTACAAGAATAAAGTACAATATGATGTCTTTATGAACAGATCCTTTGCCTTGTGATTTTGCCATTATTAAACTCCTTTTAATGTGACGTTATCATAAGTATAAACTACCTGAAAAGAAAGGGTTAAATATTCTTTTTTATTTGTAGCGCATTAGATATTAACTTGTTAATTAAGGTAATAATTAGCACCTTTACTAAACTAAGGTGCTAATTTTATTTTTAACTTTGAGCTTAATGCTTTACTTAAGTTTAATTTTTAAATTTGGTAACGCTGCTTCCAGTTCTATTTCATGACCTAAGCGCAACACTTTAAACGTTACTTTATCGCCACCTTTGAGTGAACGCATATAATTAAGAATATTAAGATAATTTTGTTCTTCACCCGTTAACATATGTGGGCCAATCGACAAAACAACATCCCCCCCTAAGATAATCGGATTATTATCGACAATTGCTGGTACAATCCCGCCTTTAAGCCCCAGCTTTTCCGCAAAACTTTGCGTTGTTACTTTTTCAACCAACAACCCTGCCCGTTGCGGAATATTTAACGCTGCAGCCATTACCGGTGTTAAAAATGTGTATTCAAAACCAAACCACACCATAGGTTGCGCGATTAAAATATCTTTAACCATTGCAGTGCTAGCTGCAAAGCCGAGACCTTCGTTACCACCAGAGCGTGATTGGATATAGCTGACAACACCAATTAATTCACCATTTTCCAAGAATAAGGGGCCGCCCGAATTGCCTTGGTTTATTGCAGCGTCTGTTTGAATAAATTCAATTTTATTAAATCCAGGTCGCTGATAAATGCGTTTGCCACTGAAGTGACCTACTGTTAATGTGTGTTCTAACCCATAAGGCGTACCAATAACAAACACCTCATTACCAATTTCAGCTTTATTTGAATCCCCCAGTTTTACAAACGGAAAATCTGTTTCGTTGCTGATCAATTTAATTAATGCAATATCCGCAGCTTCAAAGCTAGCCAATACTTTCGCTTTGTAAGTACCGCGTTCTTTTACCGTGACCGTAAGTTCATCTGCGCTATTTACTACGTGCGCCGCGGTTAATATCAAGCCTTGTTGATTTATCAGTGTGCCTGAGCCCAAGCTGCTTGCCGTTTTGGTCACTAACTTGTCGTCTTCCGCTCTTACTTCTTGGCTGTCTGAATAAATAATAACAACAGATTTATCGAGCTTTTTATAAAGGCTACTATAATCCTTTGAAAAAGCTGAAACACTGACAAGTACTAGCAATAATAACGCTGGCTTAAGTATATTTTTAAACACGACTATTCCTTAGGGTGTAATTGAGTCATGTTATTTTTGAGTGTAATGCGGTCAAAGTAAACAACTAATTTTCAAAACGTTATTTACTAAGTACGTTTATTGGAAATGAATAATAACAGAAATGGTTTATTGAAAATTAAAGTAGCGTGCTCAAAATCGTTTTGAGCACGCCACTGGATAGTAACTTATAAGCTCTTAGGGTAATCGACACCTAACCACGCTTTAAACAATGCTTTTTGTTTGCGAGACGGTTTTTTAACTAAACTAATCACCTTAGGGCTACTCGCTTTTTCACTCAGTACTAATTTAGTTGAATGTAAGGTGTCACGTCTAAAATAACTTACATCGATTGATTGACCTGGCTTAAAGCGTTTTAGATATTTATCAAATGGTTCGCTAATTCGTTTGCCGTTAATCGCAACAATAATATCGCTAGTAGTTAATCCTGCTTTCCATGCGCTTCCTTCGCGCTTAACCTTATTTATAAATACTTGGCCATCTTTATAATCACCATTTAAATCAGCACTTGCTTTAAAACTCACGCTTTTTGGATAATCAAATTTAAGGCCAACTGTGTTTAGCATGTCGTCAAAATTAAGCGTTGCGGGGCTATCGATATTTTGTTGCCACCACGCGGTGTAATCGTTGCCCGATACCGCCTTTAAAATCGCTTTTACATCACCGCTAGAGAATCCTTTTGGCAAGGCAAAATCTTGATAAAGCGCGCGATGTACATCGCGATAACTGACGTCACCATTACTATCTGAAATAAGTTTTACATCTAGTGCCCACGATAACAACGCACCTTCACTGTAAATATTGGTCGAAAAGTTAGTATCATGGTCGCCACCTTGATTTATCCATTTGTCAAAGCTGGTTTCAGATGCCGATTGGATGTCACGACCAGGACGTGCAAGATGTTTATTAATGTTTTTAGACAACCCCTTAAAGTATTCTTTCAACGTAATAATATCACCACGAATTAACAATAAGTCGTCAAAATAGCTGGTTGAGCCTTCCGCTACCCAAAGTAAATCTGTGTAATTATGGTCTGTATAGTTGTAAGGCGTTAAGCCTTGTGGGCGATACCCTTTTACATTCCAAGTGTGAACAAATTCGTGTGAAGCGGTGGTAATAAATCCTATGTAATCATCTCTTTCACGAAAAGAATCACGCTGACGTTGGATAATGGTTGAGTTGAGGTGTTCTGTCGCACCTCTTGCGCCACTTGTTGCATGTACCATAAATACGTAGCGTTTGTATGGGTAGGCGTGCCAAATATCTGAACCAGTTTTAACTAACTTTTTAAGGTCGGTGATCATTTTATCGGTATCGTAGTTACCCTCACCCCATACAACAAGTTCATAGTCGCGATCATCTACTTGCCATTTGAATAGCTTGTTAATACCGGTTTCAATGGGTGAATCAACAAGAATATCATAGTTATCTGCGACGAATTGATGTGCGTGTTCACCATTTTCCATACCTGATACACTGCGCCAATCAGTTGGTACTTTTAAGTCCACCGTTACTTTTTGGTCACGATAGGCTTCTGAAAACATAAAAAAGCCTGACGCATCAATAAATGCATGGCTATCATCAATATGACGAGAACGCATGCCTAATTCGTTTGCGTAAACTTGGTAGCTGATTTTTACTTTTTGGTTTGGTGTAGTGTTAATCTGCCAAGAATTAGAATCAATTTTTTGCCAATTTAACGCGTTACCGCTTTCGTCTTGCGCGCTAAATAATCGAATACCGTTTGCCATATCCAGCAATTCATAACGGCCTGTACGCCACGAAGGTAACTTCACAATTAATTGTTCTGAACCACTCGGAAACTCGGCGCTTACATTACCTAAATGATGTTCACCTTGTGCAATCGTTAGTTGATAATCAACCTTGGCGAATACCGGACTTGTATAAAATAATGACGCCGTAACAAACGGGAGAAAAGCAGGAATAAAACGTTTCATAATACCATTAAGCAAAGTAGAAAATTACGTAACCCTAGCAATTTTAACTTTTTAATACCAGCATCTGAGGTAGCCGCCTACTGTTTTAGTCTATATGTAACGTTATGAAAGTTTAAGTAACCATGAAGTAACAAAATGATTATAACCGTGAGGTATGATTATCATTAAATTAACAACAATCTACTTACAACAAAATCGCTATACCTTAGAAGATTCAAAACCTTAATCCAAATCATGACAACAATAGCTAAGCTAACTATTTAAGTTTTAAGTATTTAATCGAATAAGAACAAATTCTTAAAAAGCAACTATGCTTTAGTATAAGCATATTTTGACTCGAAATTGACAGCGCATTGAGATAAACTTCAACTGCTCAAAAGAAATAGGTAAAAATTACGGTGTCTCAGCAAGTTAGTATTCTACGCACAAAGTTAGACTCAGCAATCAAAGGGCGTAAACAACTCGAGCATGCTTATAAAGTACAAGTTGACTATTTAACTCAGTTTATCGCCAAACTATCGTTAGTTTGCAAAGGCTTGGACCTTGAATTAGATAATCGCTTAGCAAAGTATCGCAGTACGATTCAAAAAGGTGTTGATTACGAACAGTTAGTACCGCTACTAGAAGAGATCTCTAAACTATTTAAAGAGCAAGCCACTCGCGCAGAAACTAATCTAAAAGCATTACATCAAAGCGTCGATTCCGCTGGCAGAAAACTTCAGCGCCAAAAAGGATTGCCTGATGACTTGCGTCGTAATCTTCGCATTTTACTGACAAGTGATTTAGAAAATGTAAAAGCAACCACCGAGTTTATTCCCGTTTTAACGCGTCTTGTAGAAATTTACCATGCGGTATTAGAGAAAAAGCACAAAGCAGACAGCAGTGACGCCATTGCTGAATCAGCAGAGCTTGCACAAGAGTTACAAAATTTACTCAGTGAATTAGCGTTTGAAGGCGAAAGTGGTAAACGCATTGATTCAATAAAACAAAAAGTGTCACAGGAATTCAGCTTACCTGTACTACTTGACTGTTGCGTTGAAATTATTCGAATTATTGTTGAAACAATTTCACAAGAACGTGCCTCTGCACAAAAGTTCTTATTTGCAATCAACGAAACGCTAAGTTTATTGCAAGCGAGTTTAATGGAGTCGGTAAAACGCTCTAGCCAAATAAACTCGCAAATGGAAGATTTAAACGCGCAAATTCAGCACAAAATGCACACAATTAGCCAAGATGTTGATGAAGCCCAAAATATTACCACGTTAAAACAGCTTATTTCCGAAAAAATGGAATCGTTAACGGCTGATCTCGCGAATAAAGAGAAGCTAGAACAACAAGAACGCGAAGAGCTGGTCACTACGTTAAAAGAAATGGGTGAGCGTGTTAATAAACTCGAGAAAGAAACTGAGCAATATCAAGAGCGTCTAGCCGAGCAACGTTTTAAGAGTTTACAAGATAGCCTGACTCAATTGCCAAATCGCGCCGCGTTTGACGAGCGATTTGCGCTCGAATACAACACCTTTAAGCGCGACCATCACGACCTGTGTATTGTGGTTGCTGATATCGACCATTTTAAAGCGATTAATGATAATTACGGGCACAGCGCTGGCGATAAAACATTGCAAGTAGTGGCAAGAGCGCTCAAAAAAGCCATTCGTGTTACCGACTTTATCGCTCGCTTTGGTGGTGAAGAATTTGTCCTTATTATGCCCCATAGCAAGCTAGAGCAAATTTCGGTACCACTCGAAAAACTAAGGCGTTCCGTTAAGGCAATTCCATTTAAATTTAAACAAAAAGCAGTAACCATAACTATCTCTTTTGGTGCTACACAGTTAAAAGAAGGCGATTCAATGCAAGAAGCCTTCGACCGTGCAGACGAAGCCTTGTACCAAGCGAAGAACTCAGGGCGTGACCGCATTGTTCTAAAAAATTAGCTTGCTTAGTGATGATAAAAAACTATATTTAAATTAAGTGCTTATTATAATCTGCATAACTTAAATATAGTTTAGACGTACAAGGAGTCGCCTATGCAAGTACAGATCAATCCAACAGGCGCGTTAGATTTACTTTCACAATTAGAAGTTGAAGCGCTTAAACGCTCATCAACTAGCGAGCTTTATCGCTTATTCCGCAATTGTTCGCTTGCGGTTCTTAATGTCGGTAGCCATACCGATTCTAGTGTTGAAATTTACGATAAATACCAAGACTTTGATATCAACTTACTGTGCCGTGAGCGCGGTATCAAAGTAGAACTTATTAATCCCCCTGAGCATGCATTTGTCGACGGTAAAATTATTACCGGTATTAACGAACATTTACTCGCAGTTATTCGCGACATTGTGTTTATTAAAGACAAATATCAAGACGGCAAAATAAACCTTACGAGTTCATCACACATTACCCATGTTGTATTCGATATGCTGCGCAATGCTCGGGTATTAAAGCCAAGTGAAGATCCCAACATGATCGTATGTTGGGGCGGGCATTCTATTAAAGAGGTTGAATACAAGTACACCAAAGAAGTTGGGTATCAACTAGGCTTACGTAATTTAAACATATGCACTGGGTGTGGACCAGGTGCAATGAAAGGCCCAATGAAAGGCGCCACAATTGGACATGCAAAACAACGTTTTACGCAAAACCGTTACTTAGGGTTAACTGAACCAAGTATTATTGCGGCCGAGCCCCCTAACCCAATTGTTAATCAGCTGGTAATTTTACCTGATATAGAAAAGCGCCTAGAGGCATTTATTCGAACTGCGCATGGTATAATTATTTTTCCGGGCGGTGCAGGCACAGCCGAAGAATTGCTTTATTTATTGGGTATTTTGCTTCACCCTGATAACGCAAAACAAGCACTGCCGGTGGTGTTAACAGGCCCTGAATCGTCACGTGCTTATTTTGATGAGCTGGTTAACTTTGTAAAAGAGACCCTTGGCGAAGAAGCACTCTCTAAATTTAAAGTGATCATTGATGACCCTGAAGCGGTTGGTAAGTATTTTAGTCAAAATATGGCTAACGTTAGAGAGTACCGTAAAGAGCGAGGCGATGCTTACCATTATAACTGGTCTTTGAAAATTGAACCTGAATTTCAATTACCGTTCGAGCCAACACACAAGAATATGGCAAACCTTAATTTAAACTTAAACCAACCGAAAGAGCAACTGGCCGCTAATTTAAGGCGTGCATTTTCTGGCATTGTTGCCGGTAACGTTAAAGATGAAGGCATTAAAGCGATTAAGCGCCATGGTGTGTTTGCACTTTCGGGCGACAAAGAATTAATGACTCAAATGGATAAGCTGCTCGCTGCATTTGTAGCACAAGGAAGAATGAAACTACCTGGTGCGGTTTATACCCCCTGCTATCGTATAGAAACTTAATATTCTGAATAAAAACAGGTAAAATGGCGCTTCATTAGCGCCTTTTTTATGTTCATAATTAAGTTCATTTACAACGCGTATTAGTTTTTCTTAACGTTAAGGTATTCATGGCAACTCATTTACTACTTATTGATGCGCTTAATTTAATAAGGCGAATTTATGCTGTTGATAGTCAACAAGCAGGAAATGATGCAAGTTTGGCAGCCAAAAACACCTATTTTAGGGTCGTTAATGCGGCGCGAAAACTGTTAAAAAATACTAACGCAACGCATGCTATTGCCGTGTTTGATGGTGATACAAGCTGGCGCTATCACTATTACGCAGATTACAAACAATCACGAAAGCCAATGCCCAATGAGTTGGCCGACGCACTGCCTAAACTTTACCAAGCATTTTCAGAACTTGGCATAACGGTTTATGTACCTGAGCACGATGAAGCAGACGACGTAATCGCAACACTGGCAAGTAAAGCGTCTACCAATAAAGTGACGTCAACAATAGTCTCTACCGACAAAGGTTTTTTACCTTTACTTGGTGACTATATTCATGTGTATGACTACTTTAAAAGCGAATATATTTCGATTCAGTCTGTAATTGACAAATTTTCGTTAGCCCCCTCACAACTCACCGATTTTTGGGCGCTTAACGGCGATAAAACGAATGATATTCCGGGGGTAAGTGGAATAGGCAAGCAAGGCGCAGTCAATTTATTAACGCAATTCCCGTCAGTTGAAGACGCCCTTTTAGCGGCTGACTATCCAGATGAGTTAAAACGTGTTTTCAACAAGTTAAACGACAATCATGATGCCTATATTCGTGCTAAGCTATTGGTAAGTTTGCGTCAAGATATTCATCTTGGTTTCAGTTTGAAGGCACTACGTTTACCGAGTTCTTAGTATGAATAATAAAATTCTGAAATACATTGTCTTAGGGTTAGGAATTTATGCGATTGCCGCGGGCCTTATTATCAACTTTTATAAAGACGATCCACAAGGCATGTATTGGCAAGACAGGGAATCTTTCAACAAACGCTATCTTAGTAAATTAAAGGCCGACTCTCCTGTATTTTTAGACCAAGTATTCAACAATTTAGGTTCGCCTGACTTAACGTTTGCAAAGCGCAAAGGTGACGACGTATTTCAAATTATCTATTACCGCACGCAGCATGAACATTCTGATGGTATTACGACCAAAGATGAATGCACGGGGATGTTTTTCAAAAATGAACAACTCGTTGCGTGGGGTCCTGGCGCAGAAATTGCGTATGATAGAGTTAATTAACGAAGAATAAGTGAACATTTGAGTGGATTTAGCCCAGCAATTAATGGAGAGCGTGGATAGTTTAGACAAACTATTTAACGTTTATAATGACAAAACCCAATGGCGCTCAGCCTACCCATTACTTGTTGATGCCGCGACACGCATTGAAGAAACATTTCACGCTAATCAACACGTTTCGATAGCAACCCTTGCTGTTTATAACGCAAAGTACAGTTACGCAACTAATTTGATTAGTCGCCAGTGTATTTTAATTTGTATTTTTGCAAAGATAAGCGGTTTAAATCGTATCGCGTGCGTAAAATTACTGCAAAGTGCGATATCACATTGTGTATCTATATCTAACGAGCTTAATTGTGTTGCTTCAAAAACTTCGTTAAATGCAAAACAACATGAGCGCTACAAAAATCGTTATCGCTATGCCTATCAGTTTATTAAACCGCATTTAAGCAAATTACCGTTATTGCAAACGGGTCTTGTCGCTAAAATAAAACAGCAACCACACTATTCTATCGATAACCGAATTGTGCGTTTAAGTTACGTATTGGCTAAAGCGATTACCTGTGTTTATGATATGCCAGCGCGCACCTTACGTGATGCAATACACACTGTTTATTTAAAGACAACACGTACTGAAGATAAGTCACTTTTAACTCAACTTGGCCAACTATTTAATAACCCATTACCCGGAGAGACGGTTCGAAACGAAGGACTCGAATTACGTGTATTAGGACAAGTATCAAACAATAAATTGCTTTGTTACCACACCGATAGTAAGTCATTTAAAGAAGTAAAAACCAGTGCACGTGTAGTCAAGCATCGCGTTGCCGCGACGAATCAAATTGAATCGCTTATTGGTTTGTGGCAAAAATTGCCGGAGCTAGTGAAGTTCGTCAACGCACCTCATATTAATGAATACTTTACTACGCATGATTTACATGTAATTCGAAAAGCGGCGCATTTTAGTATTGGAAAATTACTTGGCGAGCTTGCAAAAAATCCAAATGCCAACAAGTTAGTGCTTAATTTAGCACAGCGATTTTCACACAATCCTATATCAGATATTAGGCACGCCATTGCACTGGTAGGCATCGAGCAACTACCTGACTTATTAGAAAATCAGCAGTTATTGCAACGTTTACGTAGTTTAGGAAAGCTCAATTGGCATTACGTTGAAAACCGTGTTTCTGTGTTGATTGCGTTTATTGAAAGCTACAAAATAATCGACCCGCATTTTCCATGTCAAAAAGTCATCAATTACGCATTAAAGTACATTGCATTTACGTTCAAACTGTTTCCGCATGGCATAGTTTTGCCGATAAACACCACTACGCCCAAACACAGCATTACAGATATTAACTCTTTAGTTAATTTCTATGCGTTACATAACCAAGAATTACCTGAGCAGGTAAAATCAAATCCATTTTTTGAAATTAGCCAAAGCGGGTATCAGTTAAGTGAAGGTACAGAGGTACACAGTGCGTGTTTTGTCCACTTAGTACTTTGTAATTTGGTTTACTTAGGCCAAACGTTAGAACAACAACCGGCGCACGTAAAGCAGCAGATGATTTATGCTCAACAACAACTTCAAATAGAAAATTTAGATAATTATTTAACCAAGTTATTAGACTTTAGTCCTGTTAACAGGGTTTTATAATTACAAATACCGTCATTTTTACGCCTTTTGTGGATTAATCTGCTAAAAATTGCTATAAATAGCCGTTGAATAATAATATGAGCAAGCATTAATAACTAACCAGTTGGCATTACGATGCTATGCTTGTTCGTGACAATCTCACGTACACAGTTACCCAACCGGGTAGCTCGATTCAGTTAAAGGAAAATTTAATGTCTAAGCAAACCATTACGGTTATTAAAGGCGATGGTATTGGTCCAAGCATCATTGATTCAGCGCTTGAGATCCTAAATGCAGTTGGTTGCGATTATGAGTATGAATTTGTTGATGCGGGTCTTGCTGCACTTGAAAAAACAGGTGAGCTTTTACCACAAGCAACCCTTGATGCAATCGAACGCAACAAAATCACTTTAAAAGGCCCACTAACAACACCTGTAGGTGAAGGTTTTACTTCAATTAACGTTACATTACGTAAAAAGTTTAACTTGTACGCTAACGTTCGCCCAGTTAAGTCATTTGAAGGTACTAAAGCGCGTTACGACGATATTGATATCATCACAATCCGTGAAAATACTCAGGGCATGTACTCTGGTCTTGGCCAAGTTGTATCTGAAGATGGTACTGAAGCAGAGGCAATGTCAAAGATCACACGTGAAGGCGCTGAAAAAATCGTTACTTTCGCTTACGAACTAGCAAAGCGTGAAGGTCGTAAAAAAGTAACTGCTGTACACAAAGCAAACATTCTGAAATCGACATCGGGCCTTTTCTTGAAAGTAGCGCGTGAAGTTGCTGAGCGTTACCCTGAAATTGAATCTGCTGAAATGATTGTTGATGCGACATGTATGAAGTTAGTAATGAACCCAGAAGAATTCGACGTGATGGTTACAACTAACCTATTCGGTGACATTCTTTCTGATTTATGTGCTGGCCTTGTTGGTGGTTTAGGTATGGCACCAGGTGCAAATATTGGTAAAGATGCTGCTATTTTTGAAGCGGTACACGGTAGTGCACCAGATATCGCTGGTAAAAACCTTGCAAACCCAACATCTGTGATTCTTGCGTCTATTCAAATGCTAGAGTATTTAGGTGAAGCAGAAAAAGCTGAGCGTATTCGTAAAGCCATTGCTCACGTAATTAAAACAGGCGACCGTACTACACGCGACTTAGGTGGTAGCCACGGAACGACTGACTTTACCCAAGCAGTTATCGAAGCATTATAATTTTTAAAAAGGTGACGTAAGTCACCTTTTTTTATCGCATTTTCTTGCCTTTTACTTTCGTCATTTTAGACTACTACTCGCTGACAATCAGTAAACGAGGACACAATGAAACTAATCAAATCAGCATTAGCTGTGGCGCTAGCTTTATCTACAAGCGCTGCCTTTGCTAATGACACACTAACACTAGAAGATTTAACAAAAATCCAATCAGTTGGCCAAACTGCAATTAGCCCCGATGGCGATGCAGTTGCATTTACCCGCTCTGTGCCACGTGAAATTTATGTAGAAAAAGATGGTTTTAACTATAGCGAACTTTATCTTACTGACGCTAAAGGTAATGAGCGCCCTTTCATTACTGGTAAAGTAAATATCTCGAGTCTCGAGTATTCTGCTGACGGTAAGTTTGTTTACTTCTTAGCAAAGTTTAAAGAAGACAAATTTAAAACCCTTTACCGCATTCCGGTAAATGGTGGTCAGTGGCAAAAAGTAATTGCCTTAAAAGGCACGTCAATTTCTTCTTATGATCTAAGCCCAGATAACCAACACGTTGCGATTATTGCAAAGCCGGCTAAACCAAAAACAGACAAAGAATTAGCAAAATTAGGCTTTAAAGCAGAAACTTATGAGCTTGGTTTAACAACTGCAGAGTTAATGGTTGTTGATTTAGCTGTTAACGAAAAGCCAATCGCCCTTGAAGGGTTAGGAATTGACCAATACGTAAGCGATGTAAACTGGTCAAGTGATGCTAAAAAGCTACTCGTTAAAACACAACCTTCGGCACTTATCGACGATAAGTACATGAAATCAACGTGGCACATCTTTGATCTTTCAAGCAAAAAAGTAGTTACTTCATTTGCAACTGAAGGCAAATTAGGTGCCGCAGAATTTTCACCAAATGGTAAGTATGTTGCAATTCTTGGTGCACAAGACAAGCACGACCCAGCAACAGGCCGGCTATACTTCGCGGATGCTGAATCGGGTAAAATTGAAAACTGGTTACCTAATTTTGAAGGCCATATCAGCGATTTCGAATGGGCAAATAAATCAAATACCCTGCACTTCGTAGCGCAAATTGATACTGAGAGCTTTATCGCAACAATTAAGCCGGGCTCAAGCAAATACAAAACCAAGCTTAAACGCGGTAAATTGATTGCTGGCCGTTTATCAATTTCAGATTCGGACAAAACAGTTGCGTTTGCAGGTCACTCACGTAAACACCCAACTGAAGCGTTTATGTTACGTGGTAAAAAAGATATTCGCGTTTCAAATTCAAACGCGTGGTTAAACGACAAGCGTCTAGCTAAACAAAAAACTATCTCGTTCAAAGCAGAAGATGGTACACGTTTAGATGGCGTACTTGTTTATCCGTTAGATTACCAAGAAGGAACTCGTTATCCGCTAATTATGTCGGTTCACGGTGGCCCTGAAAGTCACGACAAAGATGGATGGGTAACAAACTACTCTCGTCCTGGTCAAGTAGCTGCTGCACGTGGTTACGCAGTACTTTACCCTAACTACCGCGGTTCAACAGGTAAAGGTGTTGACTACTCTAAACTTGGTCAAAATGACTATGCAGGCGAAGAGTTCAACGATCTTGTTCGTTTTAAGCAACACCTTGTTGATAAAGGCTTAGTTGATACTAAACGCGTTGGTATTACCGGTGGTTCATACGGTGGTTATGCATCAGCATGGGCTGCTACAAAACTCACTGAACATTTCGCAACATCGGTAATGTTTGTTGGTGTAACTAACCAATTATCAAAATTTGGTACTACCGACATTTCTAACGAAATGCACCTAGTACACGCGCGTTCTTACCCTTGGGACAAATGGCAATGGTATTTAGAGCGTTCACCTATTTATTGGGCTGCTCAATCTAAAACACCGTTACTGATTATGCACGGTAAAGACGATCCTCGTGTTCACCCAGCACAATCAATGGAACTTTACCGTTATATGAAAGTACAAGGTAAAGACGTGCGCTTAATTTACTACCCAGGCGAAGGCCACGGTAACAAGCGTATGGCTGCTAAATATGATTACAGCCTACGTTTAATGCGTTGGATGGATAACTACTTGTTAAATGGTAAAACTGGAATGCCAGACTACAAGATTGACCACGCAGCAAATTTAAAAGCGAAAAAAGAAGAAAATAAATAATTATTTTCCTATTTGAATAAAGGCCCTATTTGGGCCTTTTTTTATGAGCAAAACACCGAAATAAATTAACGTAATCATTCAGCAATAACAAGTTATTGTATACACTTTAAAAAGATTGCATTTTCAATTCACCAGCAATGAAAGATAACTACAAAAATCACATTTTTAATTTTAATACCGATAATAATGAATTATTTATGTCAATTGAAGAATTCACCGTTGACAACAGTTAACAAAAATAATACAAATACGTTAATCAATTTTTAGAGCAAATTTAAATGACATTATTTCTTCTACTAACAGTCTTCGTCCTGGTCTTAATTAAGTCGCCAGCGGGGAGCTATTAGTTAATTTTGTCATACTGAATTTAATAAGCCCCCGCAACTAGCGGGGGTTTTTTTTATCTACTGCACAGAGGAATGAGGATGGACAGTAATAAAATGTCGGGTGCCGAGCTTGTTGTTAAAGCGTTAAAAGCACTTAAGGTTAAATATATTTTTGGGTATCCCGGTGGTAGCGTATTAGATATTTACGATGCCCTATTTGCCGAGAACGAACTTGATCATATTTTAGTTCGTCACGAGCAAGCTGCCACACATATGGCCGATGGTTTTGCGCGAGCAACAGGTGAAGTCGGCGTTGTACTCGCCACATCGGGACCTGGTGCAACTAATTGCGTTACTGGCATTGCAACTGCTTACATGGATTCAATTCCAATGGTGGTATTATCTGGCCAAGTACCAACCAGTTTAATTGGTGATGACGCCTTTCAAGAAACCGATATAGTCGGTTGTTCACGTCCAATCGTAAAACATAGCTTTAACTGTCGTGATACAGAAAAGATCCCAGAAACCCTAGCAAAAGCGTTTTATCTTGCTGCGTCAGGTCGACCTGGTCCCGTTGTTGTGGAACTGCCAAAAGATATATTGAATCCGGCACTTGCATTTGATTACATTATGCCAGATGACATATCGATGCGTTCTTACAGCCCCAATACCAAAGGTCATCCAAAGCAAATCAAAAAAGCAGCATCAGCTATTTTAAATGCTAAACGCCTTGTTATTTATTCTGGTGGCGGCGTTGTATTATCTGACACATCCGAGCAATTAACAGAGCTAGTTGAAAGCTTGAATGCACCTTGTACTAACACCCTAATGGGATTAGGTGGTATTTCAGGCACGCATCCTAACTTTATAGGTATGCTTGGCATGCACGGTAATTTAGAAGCAAACAAAGCAATGGCAAATGCCGATGTTATTCTTGCTTTGGGTGCACGCTTTGATGATCGCGTGACAAATAATGTTAAAAAGTTTTGCCCCAACGCAACGATTGTTCAAGTTGATGTTGACCCGACCTCTATCTCTAAAACCATTCACTGTCATATACCGGTTGTTGGCGATCTTGCGACTGTATTTGCACAACTGCAAAGTGCAATTAATAAAAGCGACGTTCAAATTGACCGCGCTGCGCAAGAAGATTGGTGGCGACAAATTAATAATTGGCGCGAACAGCGTTGCTTAAGTTTTGAAGCTGACTCTAAGAAAATTAAACCACAAGCAGCAATTAAAGCGCTCTACGAAGTAACCAAGGGTGACGCGTATATTAGTTCAGATGTGGGCCAGCACCAAATGTTCGCCGCGCAACACTATCCTTTTGCAAAACCACGCCAGTGGATTAACTCTGGTGGCCTAGGCACTATGGGCTTTGGTTTCCCTGCGGCCATGGGTGTAAAACTCGCTTTTCCTGAAAAAGAATCAGTGTGTGTTACTGGTGATGGGTCTATTCAAATGAATATTCAAGAATTATCAACCTGTATGCAATATGGCTTGCCCGTAAAAATTGTGTCTTTAAATAACCGTTCACTTGGCATGGTACGCCAATGGCAAGACATGATTTATTCAGGTCGTCATTCGTGTTCTTACATGGAATCCCTGCCTGATTTTGTAAAACTCGCAGAGAGCTATGGTCATATTGGTATACGCATTGACCACCCGAGCGAGCTTAATGAAAAGTTAAAAGAAGCATTTTCCCATAAAGACAAACTGGTATTTATCGACATCAACGTAGATGAAAATGAACACGTGTATCCAATGCAAATTCGTCATGGGTCAGTTGATGAGATGTGGCTGAAAAAAGGAGTAAAAGCATAATGCGTCATATTTTAAGCATTCTTTTAGAAAATGAACCAGGCGCCCTATCACGTATTGTCGGTTTGTTTTCGCAGCGCGCCTACAACATTGACAGCTTAACTGTGGGTCCAACTGATGATGATTCATTATCACGCATCACAATTACCACCACAGGTAATGACCGAATTCTTGAGCAAATCACTAAACAAGTTAATAAATTAGTTGATGTACATAAAGTGATAGACCTGAGCGATGCCAGCCATATTGAACGTGAGTTATTATTAGTTAAAGTAATGGCTCATGAAGAGAAAACACGTGCGGCCGTAACCCGCGTGGTTGATATTTTCGGTGCATCTATTTTAGATATGGGTAAAACAACCTACACACTGCAGTTAGTTGGCGCAGTTGATAAGCTCGCATCCTTTATCGATACCTTAAAAAATGAAACAGAAGTAATTGAGGTGGTGCGCTCTGGTGCGGTTGGTTTAAGTCGCGGCGACAAAGCGTTAAGACCAAAGTAGTCATAAAGCGTTTTTAGACAACTACACCTAATGCTAACGAGGTTGGATTAGCCAATGTAAATAACGATGTTGGAGGTTCAGCCTTGTTAGCATGTATCTTATCCAACACCCGTTTTACAGAATAAGTACCAAATGGGTTTAAGCCACAGAGTTGAATAAAAAACAATAAAAAAGGAGCTGAATGCTCCTTTTTAAAGTTATTGGGATGATAACTTTTACAAATTAGTTAACGCTGTCTTTAAGACCTTTACCTGCTTTGAAAGTAGGGATGTTAGCTGCAGCAATTTGAATTTCTTCACCAGTTTGTGGGTTACGGCCAGTGCGCGCAGCACGTGCTTTAACAGAGAAAGTACCGAAACCAACTAGTGCTACAGAGTTACCGTCTTTTAATGATGTAGACACTGCACCAGTGAATGCGTCTAATGCGCGAGCTGCTGCTGCTTTAGAAATTTCTGCGTCCGCAGCGATTTTTTCAACTAATTGTGCTTTGTTCATTATAGATTCCTATCTTTATTATTTTGCCTTTGCAGACCCTATAGTTATGCATTTTTTCTGGCTTGGCAATACGTATTTGTCATTTTTTAAGCAAAATCACCAAAAAAATTGATTTTAAGTTAGTAATTTAATGATCTTGTCGCTTAAACGGCCTGCTGCTTAGACTTTACGAGTAATTGTGTTGCGATAAAACAAAGCCATAGGCTTACAACCGGCGAAAGTAATAGGCTTAGAAGGTCTGCATAGTTTGCTAAAAAGTAACTTAAATCCATTTTTATCATCCCAGATATTGAGTATTTATTACTTAGTCGCATCGAGATCAAAAAAGGTTGAAAAAATAATTACATTTTTTAAAAATTGAGGTTACTCAAGTAAATTTGTTCACTTTATGTATCGTTATACAATAAAAAACCCGCTAGCCCAGCGGGTTTTTGCTTTTCATAAACTCATAAATACTCGGGATATAAACTTAAAATCATCGTTTTGGCTTTAAGTTAGAATCATCATGCCAAAATTAAACTGAACATTAAGTGAACCAAGTAAAACACGCTAGAATCCGTTTTGCCTGAGTGTTAAATTGTAAAAAACATAAAAACGATATCGCTATGGATTTCAAACAAAAAATAAATGCAAAACGACCGTTCAATCAAACGAACAATACAAAAACCGCACTTGAGAGCGATCGTGGACGCATTATAAATAGCGCAGGACTGCGGCGATTACAGCAAAAAACACAAGTATTCCCCCTTGAACGCAATGCTGCCGTTCGTTCGCGTCTAACCCACTCTCTCGAAGTGCAACAAAATGGCCGGTTTATTGTACATACCATATTTAATACACTGAGCGAAGCCCAGCTAACCCAATATGGGTTGAAGCCTCTTGAACGTGAGTTAGAAAGTTTAGTTGAAATGGCGTGCTTGATGCACGATATCGGTAATCCAGCGTTTGGTCATTTTGGTGAAGCCGCGATAAATGCTTGGTTTAGCAAATACTTAAAATCTCATCCGCTTTCGAAAGACGCTTTTGCTAAAAATATGGGTGAAGATCACCCTCTTTCACCTACGCAAGCGATTCTACACGAAATTTGTCATTACGAAGGTAATGCGCAAGCGATACGAAATGTTCACAGCTTATTTGCGCTAAACCTAACCTATTGTCAAACAGCCAGTATCTTAAAATATACTCGCTGCGGCACATTACCCAAACAGCAAGTGCCAGCAAATAGACAGTATTTAATGAAAAAAGTTGGCTATTACTTCAGTGAAAGTGAATTTATAGAAACCTTATGTAATGAACTTGGCATGAAGTTAGGCCATCGCCATCCTGCCAGTTACATTATGGAAGCAGCTGACGATATTGCTTATTGTCTAGCCGACATAGAGGATGCAGTAGAAAAAGGATTAATCTCCATCCCTTTCTTAATAGACGTATTAGACCGAGAGTACCGCAATGTACTATCACAGTTTAATATTAATGAAGATGAACTTAACTCATTTATGCAGCGTAAATGCGAACATGCTTACGATTACGCACAAAAACACGATTACAATATTGAAAACAATTTCTTCATTCGTCTGCGCGTTAACTTGCTCCACCCGTTAGTAAAACACAGTGCAATTCGATTTTGCGATAATATTGAAGAAATTTTCCATGGTAGCTTTAATGCCTCTCTCATTGAAGATAATAGCTATCAACATGCGATTACGAAAGCGCTTAAGTCAGTAGCGTTTAAATATGTATTTTGTCATCACGAAGTGCAGCAGCTTGAATTACAAGGACACAAGATTATTACTACGTTGCTTAACGAATATGCGTGTTTGCTCGACTATTCCCAGAACGACTTTAATAAACTACTCGCTGGTGAATTTAATTTCTCGGTTGAATCGCGCTTACTTAACCGAATTTCATCGAAATATCTGGCCGTATATAAAAAATCCATAGATGCAATGGATGCTTTGAAACAAAACAACCCAATCTACGAGTTTTATTATCGTGCGCGTTTAATACAAGATTTTATCGGCAATATGACTGATCAATTTGCCTATGATACGTACCGAAAACTGATGGTAATTGAGTAGATTTAAACTTAAATTGCGTTGCAAAATGCGAAAACCTCATAAATCAGCCTTAGTATTCAATAAAAATCAATGAATTAACTAAGGCACGTTCATTGCTCAGATAAAGAAAACGATTATATGAGTACCTGATATGGCGCAATTTAGTCTTAACGTAGCAAAATCTATTGGAAACGAAATTGGCGAGTGGTTTCAAGCAAACATCACCGACTTTAACACTAGCCTTGCCTCAACCTGTCACTCTACACATCTGTTCGATATTTATATTTGGGGTGATATTGCCTATCGAAATCAAGACAGGCAAATAACCGCTGATCTACTGAATGGACTAAAAAAGTGTTATACCGGTCGCTCTTGGCTCCTAATTAATAAAGAAACCCGCATTGTTTACGCCGCCAGTGACGAATTTGGTACGTTTCCGCTACTGGTATATCAGCATCAACAACATACCATTATTGCAAGCTCGCGAACTGCCCTAATCAATTGCTTAGAAGATAACGTTGAATTTAATAAGACAGCCTTACGTAACGTGCTTGCACTGGGGCAGGTTTTTAACAGCGATTGTATAATTAAGCACACCCAACATTTTACAGGTGAATCTCTGATTAAGGTTAACCTTAACAACCACACGCTTGAAAGACAAAAAATACAGGCGCAATATGTTAAATGTTTGAACAAAACCACCAAATATAGCCACGCAAAAGATGCGTTTATTGAAGCAGTAAGAAATTGCTTCAAAAACGATAGTAATCCATTAGTATCTTTGTCAGGCGGTCTGGATTCACGCGCTATATTATCTGCGTGTGAGGTTTTGAACTTGAAACCCGAAGGACTGTGTTATGGCGAAGTTAATAGTACGGATGTTCAGTATGCGATTAAGCTTGCTAATGCATGTAATTTGAAACTGTTCCATTCAAAAAATTCAACAACCCATTTTGATAGACAAACGATAAAAAGAATTACGCAAGCAAGCATTGGCGAAGTCCCGTTTCACCATGCGCATGCATTAATCGACAAGCAACTATTAGATCAAACCCAAGGTCGAACAATTATAACCGGTACGGGCGCAGAAACGTATCGTGCGTTTTATTACGACCGAGGCATGCCAGGTTTTCGTTTCTTCGGTCAGAACTCACTTAACAAATATACAGTGCCCCGCATCACGCGTTACATCAGTGAAGAATTAACAAAACAAACGTGGCCAATTGCTCAACTGCTTTTAAAAGACAGTGTCAGTATTGAAAAAACGGTTAATAATTTTATCAAAGAGCACATCTGCGAGTATGTCGATGCGGCGAAGCAAGCAGATCAGTTTTACTTGAAAGCCCGTTGCCAACGAATGGTTGTCGCTGGGCAGCAATTACTCGACAGTTACTATAATCGCACGCACCCATTTTTAAATGATGAGGTCGTGTGTACGATGTTGAATCTACCTGCCAAGTACAAATTACACAGTGCTTTTCATCGCAAACTGATATCTGATTTATCGCCGAAACTTGCTGCACTACCATGGGACAAAACCAATAAACCTTTAAACCGCGGTTTAACACTTGGACAAAAATACCCAGGCTTAGTCAGCCGTCTAGGTTTGAACGGGCATTTTGGTAAGCAATCTAAACCTATGTATCAATATGATTATTCGGAAGTTAGTCAAAGCGTATTATTAGCAACCGTTGATTTACTTGGACTTGATGATAAAGACAAGGCTGTGCTAATTTCACAGATAAGGCAATATAAGCTTGAGAACTATATAATCGGTTTTGGTTTGGTTTGGCTTAATTGCGTCGACAAAGCGCAAATATTGAAAGCAAGTTAGATGCTACACTTTTTCACAAATTGACAAGCTTATGACAAACTTTGGCCCAAGCTTACTGATATATTATCGCTCGACTGTTTACCACCCCGACCAAAGGTAAATAATTAAACCCTAAAGGCCCAGCTTATAAAGATTCCGAATTACTCAAAGATTGGGCCTTTTTTTGAGATCTACCTCTCCTTTAGCAAGTAATAACAACGCGCATACCTTTGCTCTGTAAAATGTAAATGTTTAACGCATTAGCATCGTTTAGAACGTTTACCCTTAATTAGTATGATGTGTTCTTTAAGCTCAGCTAAACAAAAGCGCGATAAATGGCAAATCACTTAGCATGTGTAACGCTCGGCTGTCATAGTTAGGTAACTTATAATATTCAAAAAAGGTTTGAGATTGCTTACGGTTAAATAAAACACCTTTGCAAATCTCACAATGTGTAAGTGTTAATTCATCCAAGTTTTTATCGACAAGTGTATTTGAACATTGCGGGCAAGCGTGTTTACTTGCTGTACCTTTAGTTGTGTTTAAATGCGTTGAAAAAGCGCTAAAGTTAAATCTTCCCTTACCATCAAGTGCAGCATAGTACTTTTCAGGTAACCATGAATAACCGCATTTACAACCAAAGCCTATTTCCCCATAGCCTTTCCACACCTGAAAATCACATTCTTTACACACACAACGCATTTTTTACTCCTACTCTTTTGGTTTAGAAGCGTATTAGAACCTCAATAAAGCCGGTTAGTTTATGTGTTAAAGGGTGTATTTCAGTGTTGATAGGCCATATGGGGTGTACATATGTGTTGTGATAAGTCCGCTTTTATAAAGCAAAGCCCTACAGATAAATTTATGGGTTCTCAGCAATTTTTGAGCGTACTTTAAGAACTCAAAGCCGTATAAGAAAATTAACTATAAACTGAGCATCAAGCCCAAGTGTCAATATGCTCCTCATCATCTTCATTTGTATGGTTTTCTTTTGTCGTATCTTCTTTTTGTTTTTTAAGTTCGGACAGAGTCGCTTCATTCTTTTTAAGGCGCACTTTTGTGGTCTTATTATCGCTCACACCAACGACATATAAGGTAGATTTATCCACTGGGTGTACAGTGTTAATACGCGGCAAAAATGGGATTAAAATATCCATACATTACTCCTAGAACTTACCTATATATCGGCTAGGTTACAGTTTGCTTTAATATTAACGGTTTAAGCAATTTAAGTTGATGCCATGAGGTTCCAGTAACAAAGCTTCTTTTTCAAAATCGGCTTGTAATAGAGGTTGTTCTTGCCACCAATTTTGCTCAAATATTACATCTATCGAGTTCTCTAAAAACCTGATGTCGTCAATTTTAACAAAGTCACATTGACGCTTTTGTGTAAACAACAGTGCTAATCTAAAGATAGAAATCGCCTGCATAAATTCTTTAAAATCTGTGTTTGATTCAAGTTGTTCAGACTCAAATTTTAATTTCTTTCGATGATTCCGTACTAATAAGGTTAACAAATGCTGTTCTTCTTGGCTAAAACCAGGCAGTAAACTATTCGCGATTATGTAAGCAGAATGCTTACGAATATTTGAAGAACTTATGCTTAACCCTACTTCATATACATCTGCCGCAAAAAAAACAATTTGCTGAAGTTGTGTGCTTACATTCCAGCCTTTGTTTGCATGTTCAAACAACCAAGTAAGCATGGTTTTAACACGAGTTGATTGATTTTTATCACAATCAAAACGCTGTGCGAAATTGTCTATACTTTGCTGCTTTAAGTTATGATTATCGCGGCTATCAATTAACTCATGTAGCACGCCCTCGCGTAGCGAAAAATCACAATACGATAACGACTTTATATTGAGTAACTCGAAGCACGCAATCGCAATCGCGACAGCCGAACTAATGATCCCCTTACGCTCATCACTCAATCCTGGCAACTCGATATGTTCAGTATCACCAAACGAAATCAATTTGTGTTTGATTACGTTTAAGTCAAACCAAGTGATTTGATTATGCTCTGAGTCATTAATGAGAGTGTGCTGCACAATACTCAAAATTGCTTTAAAGCTACCTGATGTACCAATAGCACACTGCCAATTGGTATTTTGATAGGCATTAAGAATAGGCTCTATTTCTTGGCTTGCAGCAACAATGGCACGATTAAAACTATCATGTGAAATGGTATTATCTGCAAAAAACATTTGTTGGAATGTGACACACCCCATACTTCGGCTAGCAAGCTGATGCGTATTTTCCCCTTTGCCAACAATAAACTCGGTACTGCCACCGCCAATATCTATCACCAGTCTAGTATCGTTATCAAAACGATAATTAGCAACGCCTTGGTAAATTAACCGTGCTTCTTCCAATCCAGAAATTACATCAATATTAAATGGAATGATTTTTTTCGCACGTTGGATAAAGTGATATTTATTTTTTGCTTTTCGTACCGTGTATGTGGCTACGATTTTTACGTGATTTGCGTTAAACCCTTGCAGCGTTGTTGCAAACTCTTTTAGTGCTGTTTCCGCTCTGACTATCGCGTCATCGCTTAAATTGCCGGTTGTGTCTAACCCTTCGGCTAAATGAACTTTTAGTTTTTCTTTGTGTAAGATTTCTAAACGGCCGCTTATTTGCCTTGCAACAATCAACTGGAAACTATTTGAACCAATATCTAACGCAGCAATTGTTGCAGTGCTTTTCATTAAGAGTTTTCTCGCTTTTTCAGGTAATCATAAATTGCAATTTGTGAGCGAAGCTTCATTTTATTGCCTCTACGAACGTAATGGTTGCGTTGGCTTGAGTCGATTAACCGCGCTTTAGCACGGTCTTTCAATTGCAATTCAAGAATATCAATTATTATTTGTTTTAACGCATTATCGTAAATTGGTGTCGCCACTTCAACTCGATGATCGAGGTTTCGCGTCATCCAATCTGCCGACGAAATATAAACCTTTTCGTCACCCGAATTATGAAAAACCATAACTCGAGGATGCTCTAAAAATCGGTCGATGATACTGATAATACGAATATTTTCTGAAATCCCCTTAATATTGGGAATTAAACTACACATGCCGCGAACAATAATACGAATTTGCACCCCAAAGGTCGACGCCTCGTAAAGCTTATCAACCAAGCCTGTATCAACTAAGTTATTGACCTTAAGCGTAATTGCAGCTGGTTGCTTTAACTTTGCTTGACTAATTTCGCTATCAATCAATTGATAGATTTTTTCACGCGCATTTACCGGTGAAACCATTAAATGTTCAAAGTTAAACGACTTGTAACTGTATTCAATAAAACGGAAAACATCGGTTGCTTCGCGAGTTAGGTCAGGATGTTTAGTAAACAAGCTAAAGTCAGTATAAATATTTGCGGTTTTTTCATGAAAATTACCGGTACCTATGTGTGCATACTTTTCAATCACACCTTTTTCTTTACGGTACACCAAACATAATTTTGAATGTACTTTTAAACTTGGAATACCAAATATTACTTTTACGCCGGCTTCTTTTAACAAGCGGGACCATTCAATATTATTTTCTTCGTCGAAGCGCGCTTTTAGCTCCACCATCACAGTGACTTTTTTACCATTCCTCGCAGCATTAAGTAACGCACTGATCACTCGTGAGTGCTTTGCAACTCGGTAAATGTTAATCTTAATTTGCGTCACTTTTGGGTCGTAACTTGCTTGCCTTAAAAATTCCGTGAGGTGATTAAAAGTATGATACGGATAATAAAGTAAAATATCACCAAGACTAATCGCCTTAAAAACATTATCTTGCTGGCTAAATTCTTTATTTTTTAATGCCGGTAATGGACGGTTTTCAAGGTATTTACGCCCAACATTAGGAAAACCGATAAAGTCCTTAAAATTACGATATCGTGCCGAACCAATAGTCGAGTCATACTGTTTAACCCCCAATTTTTTACACAAAATTCGTAGCATTGCTTCGGGCATATCATCGTCATAGACCAAGCGCGTAGGCTCAGAGTTTAAGCGCTGTTTTAACCCTTTAGACATTTTATCCAGTAAACCTTCGTCTACTTCATCATCAAGGTTATACTCGGCATCGCGTGTTAGCTTGAACGCGTGACCTGAGATTTCATCAAACTTATAAAGCCCGGTAAAAATATCGCGCAAAAAGTACTTTATTAGGTCATCTATTACAACAATGTGCTTATCTTTTTTGTTACGTTTGCTAGGTAAAATGACAAAGCGATTAATAGTTTGTGGCACTTCAAGTGCTGCATATTGCTCTCGTTCACCGTTAAGCGAAACCAATATATAAACACACGAATCATTTAGGTGAATTTTCTTCTCCGGGGCGTCACTCACTTTAATCGGCGTCATGTGATCGAGCACATTATTTATAAAATACTCGCTTAACCATGCACGCGCTGCTTCATCTAGCTGTTCTGGCTTTGAGATGTAAATATTATAACGCGCTAAATCAACTAAAATTTGTTGGTAAATATCGTCAAACTTCTCGTTGAGCTTGAGTACTTTATGTTGAATTTCGGCAAGTAACTGAATGTGCGTGGAAGGAAGCTTTTTAACTTCATCGAGTAAAATTCTGCGTTTAACATCGGCAACACGCACTTTAAAAAACTCATCAAGATTATTAGAAAATATGCCTAAAAAGCGAATTCGCTCAATAATCGGGTTAGTTTGATCTTTTGCTTCTTGTAACACGCGTTCGTTGAAAGACAACCAACTTAATTCTTTTTCAAAATATAACGGCGTTGCCGAGATATTAGATTCCATTTCCATGTAAAACTAATTTATGCAATTAACTTACAGATTAGTTTATGTATTTTTTATTGCACAATTATTACGTGTTAACAGTAACTTAAAAAACGCGCCAAATGAGTCCAATAAAATCCATTTATAATGGCATGGGTTTACATAAACTCTTTTTGTCATTTGCACAGCGCGCGCACTTTTTACAGACAAAGCGAGGGGTATTAACTAACGCCGCTAGCTTTTCTAGCTTTTGCTCAATTTCTTTGCGCTTCCATTCACACAAAATTTTACTCACATCTAACCTCAATTAACCAATATAACGCTGTTGTTTAAACGGCTATTTACTACCAGATCAAACAAACTAAGTCCAAATTGCGCTTTACGCTAAGCCCTAGTAATAAATTAAACGCTATTTTATTAAATAAGCGTAATTTGACCTAATACTTTTATTTTAATTAGGGATTTTCTGTTACATTTAAAATGTTCATATAACCTTAATCATCTTGCAACTTTAATGTATGAGCTATTGAGTACATTAAAATTGCAGTGCTGAAAATTTTCCACCTTGATAAGCTGCTTTCTTAATCAAATCTGATACTAATTATTCGACTACTTTTGTTGCCAGATTAAACACAAGCCACCAAACAAGACAAAACACCCACTTGACCAATTTAATCATCAAAACACCCTGAAAATGACAGTTTAACTTGTATATACAGGCCTATACAAGCTAATTTTAAAACATCATCGAGCAAGGTTAAGCGATTGTTTTTATTGTTATGTTGTTTTTTGAAATATAGTATTCACAATTTAGATGCTTTTTTTTATTGCAAAGCATTAAAATTAATGTTTTCCTATAAACACAAAAGCCAAACGCGCTTACTATTTAAAAGGTTTATATCATGCTAAATACACTGAACACTATTCATCACCATCATACAACGGAGTAGCTTTCAGGTATTTCGCTGGAGGGCTATTCCGAAAATATGTCCTCTGGTAATCAACAAAAATGAGCCCGAGGACAATCTCGGGCTTTTTTGTAGCCCAAATTAAATTTAACGCATTATTAGAATTAAATATTGGGAATGAGAAAATGAGTGATAACAACCGTCTACGCATTGCGATTCAAAAATCAGGACGTTTATCAAAAGACTGCCAAGACCTACTTAAACAACTGGGTGTAAAACTTAACTTACGTGAACAACGCTTAATTGCACACGCTACAAACATGCCAATTGACGTACTACGTGTACGTGATGACGATATTCCTGGGTTGGTAATGGACGGCGTATGTGACTTAGGTATCGTTGGCGAAAATGTTCTCGTTGAAAGCCAAGCTGAACGTGCTGCACAAAACCTAAATGCCAAGGTTACTAAACTTGCAAAACTCGATTTTGGTTACTGCCGCCTAGCACTTGCTTGGCCTCAAGAATTAGGTCAGTTGCCGTTGAGTTGGTTTGAAGGCAAAAAGATTGCGACTACCTATCCTGAGATTTTAAAGCAATATCTTAAAAATCAGGGGATCAACGCTTCTACTGTGCTACTTTCAGGATCGGTTGAAGTCGCGCCGCGTGCAGGCCTTGCCGATGCGATTTGTGATTTGGTTTCAACGGGAGCGACACTCGAAGCAAATGGTCTTTTGCAAGGCGAAACCATCTTAGAGTCTAACGCTTGTTTAATCCAAAACCCTTCAATGGATAACCAGCAAAAGCAAGCATTGCTTGATACTTTGCTACCTCGCCTAAAAGCGGTGCGCCAAGCTAAAGAAAGTAAATATATTATGCTTCACGCGCCGAAAGCGGGATTAGACGAAATTTGCGAACTGTTACCAGGTACGGGCAAACCAACCGTATTATCACTTGCTGGCACTGACGATTTAGTTGCATTGCACATGGTTTCTAGCGAAACGCTTTTCTGGGAAACCATGGAAGCATTAAAAGAAAAAGGTGCAAGCTCGATTCTTGTTATGCCAATCGAAAAGATGATGGAGTAAACAGTGAACGTTTGGTCGCAACTTTCCGCTGCACAACAAGTGGCTTTACTGGCGCGCCCTGCTCAACAAGATCAGAGCGCACTGCAAGCACGTGTTCAAACTATTATCGATACCGTGAGAGAAAATGGCGATAAAGCGCTACTTGATTTTAATCAGCAGTTCGATAATAACCAAAGTGAACAGCTTATTGTGCCACAAAGCGAAATTGATAATTCACCAGCGCTATTAAGTACTGAGTTAAAAACCGCTATTGATATTGCGTTTAATAACATTACTAAATTTCACCAAGCACAATTACCCGTTACGAAAACCATTGAAACCCAACCTGGCGTGTCCTGCGAGCTGCGTTATCAACCAATTCAAGCAGTTGGAATTTACGTACCTGGTGGTACAGCTCCCCTGCCTTCGTCGGTATTAATGCAAGGAGCCCTTGCAAAACTCAGTGGCGCTAAAACCATTGTGTTAGCAACACCGGTTAAAGGCAATATGGCGATTAATCCTGCTATTTTGTATGCCGCAAAATTGTGTGGTGTCACCACACTTATTAAATCAGGTGGTGCAGGTGTTATTGCAGCAATGGCTTTCGGAACAAGATCCGTACCCAAAGTAAATAAAATATTTGGCCCAGGTAACAGCTATGTGACGATGGCAAAACAGCTAGTTGCTCAGCAAGCTACTGGTGTTGCAATTGATATGCCGGCAGGCCCATCGGAAGTGCTTGTAATTGCCGATGAAGGCGCAAACCCCGCTTTTGTTGCCGCAGATTTACTATCACAGGCCGAACACGGTGAAGATTCTCAAGTGGTTTTAGTATCAAACTGCGAAACGTTAATCAACGAAACCAAACGTGAAATTGACGCACAACTAAGTACGCTTTCGCGTAAGGATATTGCTCAAAAAGCATTGTTAAACTCGCCGTTCATCTTGGTTGATAGCATTGAGAGTGCAATTAAGGTGTCAAACCAATATGGGCCAGAGCACTTAATTGTACAAACACGTAATGCTGCCGATATTGTAGACAAATTCTATAACGTTGGTTCGTTGTTTGTAGGCGATTATACGCCTGAATCAGCTGGCGACTATGCCTCTGGTACAAATCATGTGTTACCGACGTATGGCTATAGCCAAGTTTATTCGGCGCTAAACTTAATGGATTTCTTTCGAACCTATACAGTGCAAAGTATTTCACAGTCAGGCCTAGCGCTACTTGCAAACAGTATCTTGCCACTAGCAGAAGCTGAAGGGTTAGATGCACACGCAAACGCGGTGTCAATCAGGTTACAGGAGGCAAAATTATGAGCCGTGAATTTGCCCCCGAATATATCCGTTCACTTAAAGCGTATAGCTCTGCAAAAAGCGAAAAGCTGACTGGTTCAACGTGGTTAAACGCCAATGAAAGCCCGTATGCAAAAGAGTATGCACTAAATTTAGATAACTTAAACCGTTACCCAGACCCGCAACCTGAAAACGTCATCAACGCATACGCGCGCTATAGCAATCTTGCAGGCGAAAACATTTTGATGACACGTGGCGCAGATGAAGGTATTGAGTTATTGGTACGCACCTTTTGTCAAAATGGTAAAGACAGCATCGCACAATTTTTACCGACTTACGGCATGTATAAGGTAACCGCAGAAAGTGCCAATGTTACGTTAGTAGATTTAAGCCAATCGCTTTTAATAAACGCTCCACAGTCACAGCTTTTAGATAGTGTTGGTAACGCCAAGTTGGTATTTGTCTGTAATCCAAATAACCCAACAGGTAACGTGCTTCCACTGTCTCGAATCGAAGAGATTGTAAAAGCGTTTGAAGATAAAGCCATTGTCGTCGTTGACGAAGCTTATATTGAATTTTGTGAAGAATTTACAGCTGCAGGGTTAATCGAAAAGTATCAAAACTTGGTGGTTTTAAGAACCTTATCAAAGGCATTTGCATTAGCTGGTTTACGCACCGGATTTGTGTTAAGCAATCCAAAGCTAATTAATACCATGCGCAAAGTACTAGCGCCTTACCCTGTCTCAAGTGTGGTTGCCGCAATAGCCGAACAAGCGCTTACAAGCTGCAACATTAGTAGCGTAAAACGCCAAGTGTCAATTATAAACAACAATCGTGCAACACTTATTAATCAGTTATCCGTGTGTAAACACGTGCGTAAGGTACTACCGAGTTTTGCAAACTTTGTCACTATCCAGCTGAGCGATAAAAAGCACATTTCGGCAGCTATGCAAAGTGGCTTAATTATGCGCCCTTTTACACTTTATGGCGAAGATAATTGGCTACGCATTAGTATTGGATCAGAACAAGAGCTTAACGTTGTATTCAACTGGCTACTAGAAATAAACGGATAATAATTATGGCAGTTCCTTACTTATTTATAGATAGAGACGGTACTTTAGTAGAAGAGCCAGCTATCGATAAACAACTTGATACACTCGAAAAGTTAGTTTTTGAGCCAGGCGTTATACCTGCGCTGTTACAACTGCAAGCTGCAGGTTATAAACTGGTTATGGTATCTAACCAAGATGGCTTAGGCACAGATAGTTTCCCACAGGCCGACTTTGACGCACCGCACAATAAAATGATGCAGGTTTTTAGCGCTTCCAACATCACTTTTGACGAGGTATTAATTTGCCCACACTTTGACGATGAAAATTGCGTCTGCAGAAAGCCAAAAACAGGGTTACTTAAAAATCTGATGCAATCTGGCAATGTCGATTTAGCCAATTCCTATGTGATTGGCGACCGCCAAACCGATATTCAACTTGCTGAAAACCTTTGCTGTGAAGGTATTTTTTATACAGGCAACTGGCCTGAGATCGTAACTAAACTCACGACGCGTAATCGTACCGGCGAGGTTAGTCGCAACACCAGCGAAACCCAAATCTCAGTTAGCGTAAACCTTGATTCGGGCAAACAAGGGGAAGTACAAACAGGACTTGGCTTTTTTGACCACATGCTCGACCAAATTCGTACGCACAGTAATATCGGCCTTGATATTAAGGCATCGGGTGATTTACACATTGATGAACATCACCTTGTTGAAGACGTTGGTATTGCACTTGGTCAAGCACTTAAACAAGCACTGAGTACCAAAACACAAATTGGCCGCTATGGTTTTTCGTTGCCAATGGATGAGTGTAAAGCAGACGCACAAATTGATTTATCGGGTCGTGCTTCGTTCGTACTAAATGCTAATTTCTCACGCGAAAAAGTGGGCGACATGGATGTACAAATGGTTGAGCACTTCTTCAAAAGCCTTACTGATAATGCAGCAATCAGCCTAATTTTAAGTGTGTCAGACGGTAATTGCCATCATCAAGTTGAAGGGCTATTTAAAGCGTTTTCACGTGCACTTCGCATGGCAATTGCAAAAGATGTTACCCAAACCACTGCCAGTTCTAAAGGATGTTTATGATAGCCATAATTAACACCGGTTGTGCAAACATTAATTCAGTTCGATTTGCATTTGAGCGTTTAGGCGCTCAGGTTGAAATTATCACAGAGCCAGAAAAACTTAACGATTTTCCTCGTGCTGTGCTGCCTGGTGTAGGTCATGCTTCTGTAGCAATGAAACGCCTTATTCATAACAACTGGCAAAATGCTATACGCAATTACAAAAAGCCTTTACTAGGCATTTGTTTGGGTATGCAGTTAATGTGCGATGAAACTGAAGAAGGTGGAGTGAAGACCCTTGGCCTCATTCCTGGAAAACTAAATGCGCTTAAAAGCGAGTGCCTAACATTACCACATATGGGCTGGAATAATTTAGATTTAAAGTCAGAACACCCTATTTTAGAGGGCATCAATGGCAACGACCAAGTGTATTACGTGCATAGTTTTGCTCATGTGCCTAATCAATACACATTGGCATCAAGCAATTATAGTACTGAATTTTCGGCTATTATTGCCAAAGATAATTTTATTGGCATGCAATTTCACCCTGAAAAATCAGCTCGCGTTGGTGAACGTTTGCTGAAAAACTTTTTAGCGTTATAGGAACAATAATGATTATTCCCGCATTAGATATTTTACAAAATCGAATTGTTAGACTATACCAAGGCAAGTACGACACGGCACAATTTTATGATTTTGACTTTAAACAACGGTTAACAGAGTACGCAAATTCAGGCGCTGAACGAATTCACATTGTTGATCTTGAAGGCGCACGTGATCCGGACAAAAAGCAATGGCAGTTCATTCAAGAAGCATCAAACGAGCTCAAACTACCCTTTCAAATCGGCGGCGGCATTCGAAGCGAGTCAGACATATCCACTTGGCTGAACGCAGGCGTACATCAAGTGGTAATTGGCTCGAAAGCAGTGACGGACAAGAGCCAAGTAAAGAATTGGATAAACACATTCGGCGCCGCTAAATTTGTAATCGCACTTGATGTTAACAAAGACGGCGAGACTTGGCGCCCTGCTACCCACGGTTGGCTCGAAAAATCACCTTACGATCTATTTGAATTTATAGAATTCTATAAAGAACTGGGCGTAAAAGACTTTTTGTGCACTGACATTAGTAAAGACGGCACAATGACCGGCCCTTCATTTAAGCTATACCAAGACATTCTTTCAAAGTTTGATGATATTCGCGTGCAAGCATCAGGCGGTGTTAGTTCCCTTGAGGATATTAAGCAGTTAAAAGCGCTTGGTGTCGGTGGTGTAATTTTAGGTAAATCATTACTCGATAATGCGTTTAGTGCTAAGGAGGCTGTAACGTGTTATCAAAACGCATAATTCCTTGTTTAGACGTTAAAAATAATCAAGTTGTAAAAGGCGTTAAGTTCAAAGAGCACGAAATCGTGGGCGATATTTTGCAACTTGCCGAGACGTACTCGCAAGCAGGTGCCGATGAGCTAGTGTTCTATGAAATTACAGCGAGTGTCGAAAAGCGTTTACTTGATGTTACTTGGGTGGAGCAAATTGCCCGTTATATCAATATCCCATTTTGCGTTGCGGGCGGCATTAAATCGGTCGCCGACGCTGCAAAAGTACTCGAAATGGGCGCGGATAAGATCAGCATTAATAGTCCTGCAATAGCAAGGCCTGAGCTTATTAAAGAGTTACATGATGAATTTGGTAAACAGTGTGTTGTGGTTGGTATCGACAGTTTTTACGACAAAACCAAAGGCGAATACCTCGTATATCAGCTAACGGGCGACCCTAATGCATCAAGCCAAACACGTTATAAAACCCATGAATGGGTTAAGCAAGTTCAAGACTTAGGTGCCGGCGAAATTGTACTCAATTGCATGAACCAAGACGGCGTAAGAAAGGGTTATGACAACCGACAATTAAGTGAAATACGCGCGATTTGTGACGTTCCTTTAATTGCCTCTGGCGGCGCGGGTAAAATTCAAGACTTTGCCGACGTGTTTTTACAAAGTAATGTAGATGGCGCACTTGCCGCATCGGTTTTTCACAAAGGCTTAATTGATATAACCGAGCTAAAACAAACCCTGAATCAACAGACAATTCCGGTGCGATTATGAAATTAGATTTAAGCAATATTTCTGCTCTTGATTTTGATAAAAGTGAGCTTATGCCCGCGATTGTGCAGGATGTGCAATCAGGGCAAATTTTAATGCAGGGCTTTTGTAATCTAGCTGCAGTTCAAACGACTTTAGAAATTGGTAAAGTAACCTTTTATAGCCGTTCAAAACAACGTTTATGGACAAAAGGCGAAAGCTCTGAAAACTATCTGGAATTGGTATCAATGCATACTGATTGTGACCAAGATTCGTTATTAATACTCGCAAAACCGCAAGGTCCAACGTGTCACTTAGGTACACAGAGTTGCTTTGGTGATGCGAGCACCGATTTAAGTTTTTTAGGTACCCTTAACAGTGTTATTGCAAAGCGAAAAAATGACCACCCAAGCGAGAGTTATACTGCAAGTTTATTTGCCAAAGAGTTGAGTCGAAGTTGTCAAAAGGTTGGCGAAGAAGGTGTTGAAGTTGCCTTAGCAGCAATGAAAAATGACAACGAAGAGTTACTCAATGAATCAGCTGATTTACTGTATCACTTATTAGTTCTGTTACAACGACAAAACCTAGATATTAGCCAAGTTATTAATGTACTAAAAAATAGACATAAATAAGTTATACTCATTAACCAAGGTTGCAATAGCAACCTTGGGCATCAGTAAAAATAGTCGCGCCTAATGCGTTGTGCTCGGTATTGTGGTTGATGTACTGCTCGACAAAGCCTTCGCCTTCGCTACAAAACATTCCTGTTGAATAAGGACCAAGATAGGTTAGCTTACCTTTTTGGTTGATTACTGCGACCGCAGGTACCGAAGGTATATTAAAACGACTGGTACTATTAAGCGTAATAACATGATTTTTAAAGCCGTGTTCCGACGCTAATTTTTTCACCGAAGTTACGTGGCTTTCGGCAACATACTCACAAAAGCAATTATCCATTGTAAAGTGCACTACTACCCCATTCCTTGTATGTAGGGTTTCTTCAATAAGCGATGTAAAGCGATGGTCAAATTCGGTGTCCATCGCGTTACTCAAAAGCAAACCGTTCACATCAAATTGCTTTGCTTTTAAGGTCGATAAGTACAACACACTGCTGGTTAAAATAATTGACCATACCGCTAACAAAACCCAATGTAATTTAGAGCTCAAAGCGTGATAACTCGCGGTTTAAGTTTTCAATATCGTTCTTCATTTCTTTAAAGCGCTGGCCCGACTCATTAGTATTATGTTTTAGTTGCTCAGAATTATGCGATAAGCGCTGTGTCGACTCAGAAATACTCGCCGACACCGTTGCTTGTTCGTTTGCAGCACTTGCAACAGAAGCCATGTTGTTAACCATGCTTTCAATATTGTCAACCACGCCCATCATCATGTTAGAAGCGTCTTTTGCCTGTACAACCGTGTCTTCTGCTTGAACTAAGCACTTGTCCATTTGTTCAACCGAAGACGATGCCTCATTAATTAACGCCGCGGTAATTTCACTGATCTGCTCTGCGTTTTGACGCGTTTTCATAGCAAGTTGTCTTACTTCATCTGCAACAACGGCAAACCCACGGCCATGCTCTCCAGCGCGTGCTGATTCAATTGCCGCATTTAACGCTAATAAGTTTGTTTGGTCTGAAATCGATTTAATGGCGTTCATCACTTCTTCAATTTGACTACACTTTAACGCAAGTTCACCAATTGTTTGAGATGTTGCCGACAAATCGCCCTTAAGCCCTTCGATATTGTGTGCCGAACTATCAATAATTTGCTTTGTTTTATCGGTACGGGTAAACGCATCGCTTGCACTTTCGTTTGCTTCACTTGCTTGGCTTGCTACGTTAGCATTTGCCACTGTCATTTCTTCCGTTGCGGTTGCAATTAAGTTGATTTGACTGACATTTTCGTCGGTCGCACGCTCTACATCGTTAGTTAAATCTAACACAGCCTCAGAGCGTAGTAACACACCTTCACTGACCGTTTTGGTTTGTTTTATAAATCCACTTAATGAAGTCATTAACTTATGATAATCAGAGTCATCTGATTGCTCTTTGGTAAACGCAGTTAAGTCGAACTTACCCTCTTTACTCAACACATCATGTATTGATTTTGATAATTTATACGCACTTACCGCCTCTCTCTGCGTTAATTTGGCAACATACATTAGTACGCCGCCTTCGGTTATCGCAAACAACGCATGGATAGTCAAAATGTAAAACGCTAAATGGCCTTGTTCAAATATGTAAATTGAGCCGCCTTGCGACTGTACAATAAAAAACAGAATATGATGAACGGCTATAAATAATACGCTCGACAAAATCACCTGCCAATCGCGGTAGAAGCTTAAAAATGCCAACATTACAAATATTTCGAAGTGTAATTCTGTTAACCCCATGGCTTGTTGAATATGAAGTGCTGCAAATAACTGAACCGCTATACCGACAGCATGGCGGGTAACTGATGCAAACGGTGCAGCGTTAATTAAAAATAAGGGCAATGCCACAATAAGCAGGCCAATTGCGATACCTTCAAACCAGGTATCGGTAAAGAATGCGATAATTAACGTAACAATAAACTGGCCAATTAATACCGCAGAGAAGATCCGGTTTGCTTTTTCAATCCAAGGGTAATTCATTTAAACTTCCAAATAGTTCTCATAAATAAACGGTAATACAACATAAGTTGTACGGTTTTTACTGCCGAATGGCTCAATTTCCTATGCCACAATTTTAAATCTAAGTTAAAAATTAGTTTTTATTTATTTAATTAATTTGATGCTTGATTAAATGCTACGCAATACGCGTGTTGATACTTGATAAATCACAATATTGCTTACGTTAAGCATAGATTTTCTTTTTAAGTCTCGCTATGCTGATGGCAAATTATTAGGGATAGCATTATGTTTCGTAAAATTTCTGCTGCATCACTGTTTTTGTTTTTAGTAGGCTGTGGTTCAACACTCACACCAACACAAACAGCCTACGTTGATAACTTAACGCCATGTGAAAAAATTCAAGGTTTAGTTGATGGTTTTGAAAATCAATTCGAGCTGCTAAAAGCGACACGTGTTCAAACTAAGTTTGGCGATGTGTGGACACCAAAGTACCATTTGCTCGGCAATGGTTGTCAAATTCTCGGTATGAATAACGAAAGAGTGTCTTACAAGTGCGCAAAGCAATACGATAACGAATCACAGAGCCGTGACGCGTTTGACTTAGCCGTAAACCAAGTAGCGCAATGTTTGGGGAGTCAATGGCAAGCAATTAACACAGCACAAAATCAAAGCCAACGAACTACATTCAAAAACGCAAAGCACGATGCCGTAATTAGCATTCAAAGCGGGCAAACAAACGCCAAGTATAATAAAACGTGGCAAACATCCTTTGAAGTTGGTGGGTTAGTTAAAGAGTAAGTTCATATATTCAGTGAACATGCTTATATGCAACTAACAAAAAGGGCTCACAGTTGTGAGCCCTTTTTAGTATTCTTACTTAGCTAAACTAATAGGCTAAGTTACTAAGCTAGATTACTTAGTTAAGTCATCAAAAAACTTCTTAACACCATCAAAGAATCCTTGCTCTTTTGGACGATGGCGCGAGCTATCACCGCCCATGCTCTCATCTAATTCACGTAATAATTCTTTTTGACGTTCGTTTAAGTTAACCGGTGTCTCAATAATTACTTTACAGATTAAATCACCAACCACACCGCCGCGAACAGACTTAACGCCTTTACCGCGCATACGGAACATTTTATCCGTCTGACATTCTGAAGGAATTTTCAGTTTTGCTCGACCGTCTAGCGTCGGTACTTCAATTTCGCCACCAAGTGCTGCTGTAGTAAAGCTAAGTGGTACTTCACAATATAGATTGCTGCCGTCACGAACAAAAATTGGGTGTTCACGAACAGAAACCTGCACGTATAAATCACCTGCTGGTGCACCGTGTTGCCCAGCTTCACCTT
This sequence comes from Pseudoalteromonas sp. MMG024, assembly GCF_021654175.1. Lineage (NCBI taxonomy): Bacteria > Pseudomonadati > Pseudomonadota > Gammaproteobacteria > Alteromonadales > Pseudoalteromonadaceae > Pseudoalteromonas > Pseudoalteromonas sp. MMG024. The sequence continues at coordinate 42,564 of NZ_JAKFZO010000006.1, read as the reverse complement.
CGCCAGCTAGACGAATACGGTCGCCAGTATCAACACCTGCCGGAATTTTCACAGACAAGGTCTTGGTTTTTTCTACGCGGCCCTGACCATGACACTTATTACATGGATCTGAGATAATTTGACCACTGCCATTACACGTAGGACATGTTTGCTGAACAGCAAAGAAGCCTTGGCGCATTTGTACTTGGCCATGACCATGACAGGTACCACATGTTTGTGGCTTAGAGCCTTTCTTCGCGCCTGAACCTTCACACGGTTCACATGACACCCAAGTTGGCACTTTAATTTCAACGTCTTTACCGCGAACTGCTTCTTCTAGACTTAAATCTAGGTTGTAGCGTAAATCAGCACCACGTTGTTGGCGAGATTGACGTCTACCACCGCCGCCGCCACCAAAAATATCACCGAATACATCACCAAAGATATCGCCAAAATCTGCACCGCCGCCAAAGCCACCGTGACCACCGCCACCACCTTGTTCAAAGGCTGCATGACCAAATTGGTCGTATGTTTGACGTTTTTGACTGTCGCCAAGTATTTCGTATGCTTCTTTTACTTCTTTAAACTTAGTTTCTAAGTCTTTGTCGCCTGCGGTACGATCTGGGTGATACTTCATAGCAAGGCGTTTGTATGCCTTTTTAATATCACGATCGCTAGCGTCTTTTGCAACGCCTAGTACTTCATAATAATCGCGTTTTGACATAATTACTGCTTTCCCCGTTAGTTGGCTAACTGCATTTGCATTGCCCCAGCGGGGTCTTTAGCCTCAAAATTCATAAAACCTTTAGATACACTAAGGGCGCGTCTGAGTCGAAACCCGCGCGCCCTCTTCTAAGTAAATTACTTTTTATCGTCTTTTACTTCTTCAAACTCAGCGTCAACAACGTCGTCATCTTGCTGTGCTTGTTGCTGTTGGCCTGCATCGCCGCCAGCTTGTTGCGCTTGTGCATTTGCTTGCGCAATTTCCATTAGTTTTTGCGACTTTTCGATAAGTGCTTGCGTTTTCGCTTCGATTTCAGCTTTGTCATCGCCTTTCACTGCTGTTTCTAGCTCTGAAAGTGCTGCTTCAATCGCTGCTTTATCGTCAGCTGGTAGTGCGTCACCTGCTTCTTCGATTTGCTTGCGTGTACCGTGAACCATTGCGTCACCTTGGTTACGCGCTTGTACTAGTTCTTCAAACTTCTTATCTTCTTCTGCGTTTGCTTCCGCATCACGTACCATTGCATCGATTTCATCATCGCTTAGACCTGAAGACGCTTGGATTGTGATCTTCTGCTCTTTACCCGTGTCTTTATCTTTCGCAGATACGTGTAAGATACCATCAGCGTCAACGTCAAACGTTACTTCAATTTGTGGTGCGCCACGTTGTGCAGGACGAATACCTTCTAGGTTGAATTGACCTAGTGATTTGTTCGCACTTGATTGCTTACGCTCACCTTGAAGTACGTGTATTGTTACCGCACTTTGGTTGTCTTCAGCAGTTGAGAATACTTGTGACTTCTTCGTTGGAATCGTTGTATTCTTCTCGATTAATGCAGTCATAACCTGACCCATTGTCTCGATACCGAGTGAAAGAGGAATAACGTCTAGCAGTAGTACATCTTTTACGTCACCCGCTAAAACACCACCTTGAACCGCAGCCCCCATAGCTACTGCTTCATCAGGGTTTACGTCTTTACGTGGTTCTTTACCGAAGAAATCAGTAACTGCTTTTTGTACTAGTGGCATACGTGTTTGACCACCCACTAGAATTACATCGTTAACATCGCTAACAGAAAGATCTGCGTCAGCTAGTGCCTTTTTAAGTGGCTCTAGTGATTGCGTTACGAGATCTTCAACAAGTGATTCTAACTTAGCACGCGTTAGTTTAACGTTCATGTGCTTAGGACCTGACGCATCAGCAGTTACATACGGAAGGTTAACTTCTGTTTGTTGTGCACTTGAAAGTTCGATCTTCGCTTTTTCTGCTGCTTCTTTAACACGCTGCATCGCAAGTGGATCTGTCTTTAAGTTGATGCCTTGATCTTTATTAAATTCCTCAACTAGGTAGTTGATAACACGGTTATCGAAATCTTCACCACCTAAGTGCGTGTCACCATTCGTCGCTAGTACTTCAAACGTGTGCTCGCCTTCTACTTCATCAATTTCGATGATAGAGATATCGAATGTACCACCACCTAAGTCGTAAACAGCAACTACATTATCGCCTTGCTTTTTATCCATGCCGTATGCAAGTGCAGCAGCAGTTGGTTCGTTGATAATACGTTTAACATCAAGGCCAGCGATACGACCCGCGTCTTTAGTTGCTTGACGCTGCGAATCGTTAAAGTAAGCTGGAACAGTAATTACAGCACCTGTTACTTCTTCACCTAAGAAATCTTCAGCTGTTTTCTTCATTTTCTTAAGAACTTCAGCTGAAATTTGTGGTGCAGCGCGTTTTTCGCCTTTTGCTTCTACCCATGCATCGCCATTGTCTGCTTTAACAATTTTGAATGGCATGATGTCGATATCACGTTGTACTTCTTTGTCTTCAAAACGACGACCGATTAAACGCTTGATTGCGTATAATGTATTTGTTGGGTTTGTTACCGCTTGACGCTTTGCAGGTTGACCTACAAGCGTTTCACCTTCGTCAGTGTATGCGATAATTGATGGGGTTGTACGATCACCCTCTGCATTTTCAATTACGCGTGGCTTATCGCCGTCTAATACTGCAACACATGAGTTTGTTGTGCCTAAGTCGATACCAATAATCTTACCCATGGAACCTCTCCTACTTCTTTAATTCTGTATCAAAAAATGATTAATTCGTTTAGATGGTTACTTAATAGGGGTGGGGTAATGACAATTCAACTGTAAAACGTAAATTTTTTTTAAAATTTTGAATTTTTTTTTGCAATGATTAATTTTGATACAGCAAGTGGTCATACCACTGTATTTTTGTTATAAACACGCTAGTTACAGTAACAAATGAAATTCTTATGCATTTTGATCAATTATTAGACCAAGTTAATTCACGCCTTACCCAGTTAACGTTTCCTGCAAACTGGTGCCAAGGCCGCACAGCCTTCGGTGGTATTTCAGCTGCTATGCTTTACACCGCAATGCGCACAGTAGTTAATGACGAACGTACTTTACTATCACTCAGTACTAATTTTGTTGGCCCACTGAAGGCCGATGCGCCATTTAATATAGAACTTTCTCTTTTGCGTGAAGGTAAAAGTGCATCGCAGATTGAAGCAAGAATTATCCAAGACGAAAAAGTTTCGGTGATTGCCCTTGCATGCTTTGCAATAAAACGTGATTCAAATGTGATTGTTGAAAATAAAGCGATATGTCCATTAGCACCGGTTAATGAAGAAAACCTTATTCCTTATATGGAAGGTGTAACTCCCCGATTTTTCCAACACATGAGTTTTAATATTCAAAAAGGGGCTATGCCGTTTTCAAATGCATCAAATGGCGAACTTGCAGGATGGATGCGTTTAAAAGAAACACCAAAGGACTTAACTGTTGCGCATATCTTGGCGCTGACAGATGCGTGGCCGCCTGCACAATTACAAATGTATGCAAACATTGCCCCTGCCAGTTCAATGTCTTGGTATATTGAGTTTTTACCTCACCAGCCATTAGCAGCTGACGCTTGGCTTGGTTTTGATGCGTTTACACATCATAGTCGAGATGGATATGCCTGTGAAGAAGCGAATATTTATAATCAAGCGGGTGAATTATTAGCTATGAGTCGCCAAACTGTTGCGCTATTTGATTAAGCTAAAAGCGATTATTTAAGCGCCCATTCTATGAGCGCTTAAATGTCATCAATGCTCACCTAATGTAACGCGATTAATCTTATTTGCATTACGACAAAAACAACCTCGCAAAAAACATGTATAAAATTAATTTACAGCTTCAAATCCAGCTTTTAGTTTAATTAACATATCGTCGCTAATTTTAGTATTACATGCGAAATATAAACTCGTTGCTTCTTGTTTAAATTTGAATACCTTGGCTAATTCAGGAGTTGTTTTATCAATTTCACGCTGTGTTTTGTATTGCATTTCGTTCAACACAAGGAGATCAAGTACGTGCTTACGCTGCTTCATAATGTGAAACAATCTATCGACATTCTCAATCACTAATAATTGCGCACCTAATTTAAACCCATGCTGTGTTAAATAATGGTGGCTAAAATTGTTTTCTATTACCGCGGTTTTGTATTCTTTTGCGGCCAGGATTGACTCTAATTTAATTTGTTTTTCGGGTAAGGCATAAAAATATGCCGTAAAGTGGCTTAGTTTAGCAACCCACTTAAAATTGGGCTCACGCATAGGTAAACGGGCAAGTGAAAAGATACACGCATTTGGGTCGCGTAACACCCCGTTATAAGCGAGTGACCAGCCAAGTACATTTAGCTCATAATCAATATTTGCAGCGCTTAACGCACGATGTACTTTATCAAAGTTGGGCCCAACAAATTTCCCGTGCTCATTGTAATATTGAAAGCCACTTAAATTTTCAGTGAATACCGTCAGTTTACCGAACGCACTAATAGGCATTAAGCATAATAAAACATATAGTGCGGCTAATCGGTTTACCATCTTTACCTTTTTGATAAATCACGGGGTTTCATACTGTTAAGTGTAAACCCTGTTATTGACTTTAGAAACTATAAACGCAAAAAAGGTGCCATTTGGCACCTTTTTTATTTACTTACTGTTCATCGCATCAATTAACAAGGCAGAAATTTTTGCTCCCTCTCGCAATGTACTTTCAGATGCTTGTTTACCACTGTGTGACGCATCGGTAAACGGCGCAATTTCCATCATATCTGCGCCCGTAATTGGGAACTCTTTCGCAAGTGCATTTAAAATTAGCATTGCTTCATCTGGCGTCATACCATCGTATTCAGGTGTTCCCGTTGCCGCTGCAAATGTTGCATCAAGGGCATCGATATCAAAACTAACGTAAAGCTCGTCGACATTATCTGCTTTTAGCTGTGCAATTACTTGGTCAACAATCGCTTGTGCGCCCTTTTCTCGAATCTCATGCGCCCAATGCTGTTTAACACCAAATGTTGATTCCCAATGAGTTTTATCTTTACCACTTGAGCGAATACCAAACTGAATTAAATGATGTGGCGCCGGTAAAAACTCCAGAATATGTGTACACCAAGAGCCAAAACATAAATCAATACCTAAACGCTCAACAAGTAGGTCGGTGTGTGCATCAAAGTGAATAATTGCAGTGCGTTTACCCTGCGCACGTTTTGCCTTTAAGTACGACTTAGTTAATGGGTAACTAATTGAGTGGTCGCCACCAATACCAAAAATCCCTTTATCTGGGAAATTGGCGTAAAAGTCATCACAGACATCTTCGGTAATTGATAATGGGCTTACGTGATAATCGCTGCTTTCATCTTGATAAAGTGCTTTTTGACAGTTTGAAATCGTACCGTCGTTTAAGTATTTATCATGTAGCAGGTGTGGAATTACGCGCACATCACCTAAATCGAATGTTTTCGCATTTGGTTGTTGTTCCATTAGGGTGCTGCGTAAAAATAGCGGCCCCCAGTTTGCACCGCGTAAAATGCCGCCGCCGCAATCAGAGCTAATGCCTAACGTTACTGCGCGATATTCACTTTGCTCAATAGTTTCAAGGCTATCGCGCCAAAGCGCGTCGATGTTTTCGGTCTGACCATAGATTGACTGGTGCAGCGCTTCTTTTCGCTCTTTTGCCGTGTTAACAGTGAAAACACCGTTACCCGGTGGGCATAAGCAATTTGTTACTTTTTCAATAAATGCGTTTTTAGAGTCGCTCATATTCAGCTCCGAACAAAGCATAATCAGTCATATAATTATGCATAGATTAAAAATTTATTGCTGGAAATACCATTTGTTACTAAATCCGCTCGTTACAAAACGAAGCAAGGTATCATTTAATGGTCTTTAATTTTTAACTCGTTGTATTTGTTAAAAATTGGTTTAGTCGATAAACCCAACAATAATCTACATGCCTCTTTCTTAGAGGCTTTGCCTTTGAATGTCAAATCAACTACTAGAAACAACACGTAATCACCTGAAGATTTATTCAAGCTAACTGCATAGCTTTTCATATAATTATCAAGTTTTAATTTGTAACTAAATGATTTATAATGCGTTCGCTTAACAATTACATACAATCAGGAAACGTTTAATGGAACTAAACACAGCGCCGCAAACTCGCCGTTCGCAAGTTCAATTCGCAGGTCAAACTGGCCAATTTTTTTCAATCTGGATAGTTAATATAGTGCTTACTGTACTCACCCTCGGCATTTATTCTGCTTGGGCTAAAGTCAGAACACATCGCTACTTTTACAGTAATACCAGTGTCGATGGGCACCAATTTACCTATCTTGCTAATCCAATCCAAATTTTAATTGGCCGTATTATTGCCGTCGTATTATTTGCTATATACGTTGGTAGCGTTCAATTTGTTCCAATTCTTGGCTTATTTATTATGCTAATCGCACTATTTTTAATGCCTTGGGTTATTAACCGCAGCATGCGATTCCAACACCGCATGACAAGCTATCGAAATGTACGTTTTGGTTTTAACGGCAGCTATGGCGAAGCGTTTCTTGTTTTCATTATTTTCCCAATTTTATCGGTATTTACCTTATACCTGTTAGTGCCTTGGGTGATGAAAAAAATTAATTCGTATATTTTAAACAACATTACGTATGGTGATCGCAAGGTTGAAGCAACGCTGTCTACAACCGACTACTATGTTGCCGCACTGTTAGTTGTTGCAGTGTCAATTGGTGCTATGTTTGGTTTTGCAATTGTTATCGGTATCGGCGCCGCGATTTTTGGTGCAACTGTTGATATGGCTAATTTAAATTCAGCAGGCATGAGTGCTGCCGCATTTGTAATTGCGCCAATTACTGCGCTGTTGTATATCGGTATGTTTGCGCTTATTACCGGTATTTATCAAGCACGTATTCGCGCACACAACTTTGCTAACAGCGAAATCAAAGACGTTGCTAAATTTGAGTCAACGATTACTGAGATGCAATTTACACGTTTAGTATTCTTTAACTTAATCGCGATTGGTTTGTCACTTGGCTTAGCTTACCCGTGGGCAAAAATTCGTGCAGCACGTTATTTGGCAAACGGTACGTTTGTAGAAATCCATGAAAACGCAGATAACGTAATTGATGATATGACCAGTGATCAATCCGCTATTGGCGAAGAAATCGCAGAAGTATTCGACTTAGATATCGCCATCACCTGATGAGTCAACTAGTCGATGGTAAACTCTATCAAGCTGGCAGCACACGCTCGTGTGCTGTTAAGCTGGTAGTAACAGAATCTCATATCAGTATCATTCATGAAGGTGTTGAATATGGCGCCCATAATTTAAGCTCTATTTCGTTGAGTGATGCAATTCCCGGCGTCGCAACCGAAGTTCGCTTTGAAAATGGCGACATGTTTATTCCCGATGACAAATCTTGGCGCGTTCAACGCCAAACAGGTTCTCTTCTTAGCACGTTAGAAAGTCATAAAATCAGTGTGTTTGCCAGTATTATTTTAGCGCCGCTGCTCATTTATTGGCTTATTATGGTTGCTATGCCTGCGCTTGCCAGCAAAAGTGTTGATTGGTTACCACCAAGTGTGCCGAACTACATGGGTGAGCAAAGTTTCACGATTTTAGAAAAGGCTTTTCTTGAGCCATCTGAACTTGATGAACCCACACAACAACATATCGAACAGCTGTTTTCAAATGCCACAACGGCTTTGAACTTAAACAAAGAGCGCTATCAAATATTTGCTTACCAAAGTGCGTACTTTGGTGCTAACGCACTTGCGCTGCCTGATGGTACCGTAATCGTAACCGACGATCTTATTACGCAATTACGCGAATATGATGAAAACAAGTTAGATAGCATGTTAATGGCTATTCTTTTACATGAAATTGGTCATGTAGAAGGTAAACACGGTATGCGTTTAGTAGCGCAGTCTTTATCAAATGCCATTGTGTTTGCGCTGTTATTTGGTGATCTCGAAACCGTAGGCGAGCTATTTGTTGGTGCCAGCTCAACCTTAGTGCAAGCTAGCTTTTCACGGGATATGGAAAGTGAAGCGGATGATTTTGCACTTCAACATTTAGCTGAATTAGGTTACTCACCCAGTGCCTTTGCCGATGCCATGGATAGCTTTGGTGAAAACGGCTCAGGTGATTTTCTCAAGTACCTAAGTTCGCACCCTGCTATAAAAGAGCGAATTGAAAAGGCCAAACGCTTTAAATAATACCAGCTGCATAAAAGTGAAGAGGTATACCTAGAGCGTGTTGGTCTTTGTGGTCTAAATTTCGTTCAAATCCAAAGCTTTTTGATCGTGGCGTTACTTTGCAGCCTTGCGAGCTACGTCAAGAAGCGACAATAAAGAACAAAACGCTTTGGGTGAACCTGTAAGCACCACTAGCTTGGCGTTTATACTATGGATGCAGGGTAATAACACAAAGTCTTTATCGCTCATTTATGTAACATAATCACACTGCAATCGCTCTACATCTTCTAAATGCCAAACAAACAGCTGTATAAATCGACTACAAAGGTCAACACGCTCTAATTACCAATATTCCCTAACGGCAATTATTTTACCGTTAGAGAATTCAAATAAACTCACAATATTATCACTTGAACGCGCATACCACTTACCATTAACACGTTGTTGCCAGGTACTTTTTTGCTTAACAAATGCTGCATTTAACGCAAAATCGATATGTGTTATCTCAGTTTTCACATAACGCGTGCGCGTTTGCTTCATACGTTCGTTAAGTGCACTCACCCACTGCTCTTTGTTTAAATGAATTTGGAAACTTGGTTGATAATATTCGAATTGCGTTGCTGTTAACTGAGATAAGCTAACGATTGTACTTTGCTTATCAATTGAATCATTGAGCGTAATAAACTGTGTTACTTTGGCGCGCATGTCCTTATGAGAAAGTGGTTCAGCTGACGCATAACAGAATTGCGCTGAAAATAATAACAAGACGATTACGTACCAGTTTCGCAATTGATTACATTCCCAAATTGATTTACTGTTAAAAATTCTACAATAAACAACTTAAACGTTAAGTCAAAGGTTTTGCGATGGCGAAAGAATATCATTCACTTGCAGCATTTTACCCATTTTATTTGTCGCAACACTCTAACGTTCTGTGTAGAAGACTGCATTTTTGCGGTTCGTTAATTGGCCTATTTTGTTTGCTTTTTGCTGTGCTAAACCAAAACTATTGGTTGATCTTAGCCGCTATTGGCGTTGGCTATCTGTTCGCTTGGATTGGACACTTTGTATTTGAAAAAAACAGGCCAGCCACATTTCAATATCCACTCTATAGTTTTGTTTGCGACTGGCTTATGTTTCGCGACATACTGTTGCGACGAATTCCCTGGTAAATAAATTACTTGAGTGTGTTGACGTTTCCGTTTTAATTTAAACTTAATAACTGTTTTATCACGTTAATAGGCATTACTTTTTCAACTTCTGTCGCAAGTTTCTCTATCTGATTGTCTTTTTCACTTTCATAGTCAAATCCAGTTGCTCCGATTAATCCTGCCCACTCGAGTAATTGTGATAAAAAGCGTGGGTTGTCTAGTACACCGTGTAAATACGTCGCTTTTATTTGCCCATCTTGTGATTCATAGCCATCGAATTCACCGTTTGCGAGTTTAAACAATCGTTTTACCGATGCGGTTTCAATTGTTTTACCTGCATGAATTTTATAGCCTGAAATAGCACTTCCACTCGTTAAACAATTTGCCTTTGTTTGACTTAAGGTTTTAGCGCCTTGTAAAGTGGTTTCGATTGGCAAGTAATTTAGGCCATCCATTTCATCGATATTAGACTCAATATGTTGAGGATCATAAAGTCGCTGCCCTAACATTTGCATACCACCACAAATCGCAAATACTTTGCCGCCATAGCGTAAATGACGCGCGATAAATTCCTGCCAATGGTTATCAACAAGAAACGACAGATCACCCATCACACTTTTTGATCCGGGTAAGATAAGTAAGTCACACTTATCTACTGCGTTTGACGTACGGGCATATCTTAGATTAACGTTTGGATGCAATCTTAACACATCAAAATCCGTATGATTTGATATGCGAGGGTAAACCACAACCGTAATATTAATTGAATTATTTGTGCTTAATATTTGATTGAGATCGAGTGCATCTTCTGGCTCTATATATAAATCAGGTATATAAGGAATTGTTGCGAGTACCGGAATACCTAACTTGTTTTCAAGCCATTGGTTACCCGGCAACAGTAACTTAATATCCCCTCTGAATTTATTAATTACAAATCCAACGACTCTGGCTTTTTCTGTATCAGTTAACAGTTCATATGTGCCTACAAGGTGCGCGAACACACCGCCTTTATCTATATCGGCAACGATAATTACCGGACAATCTGCCGCTTCTGCAAAGCCCATATTAGCAATATCACGGTCGCGTAGATTAATCTCTGCAGGCGATCCTGCCCCTTCAACAATCACTGCATCAAACTGCTGCGATAATCGTTGATGTGAATCGAGCACGGCACCAAGTAATTGCGGCTTCATTTGATGATAATCAACCGCATCTGAATTACCAATTGCTTTACCATGCACAATAACTTGCGCACCGATATCAGAATTTGGTTTTAACAACACCGGATTCATATCCACATGCGGTTCTATTCTAGCCGCATCAGCCTGTACAGCCTGCGCACGACCAATTTCGCCATCCTCTGCGGTAACCGCACTATTAAGCGCCATGTTTTGCGGCTTAAACGGTGCTACTTTGATATTATGATTGGCTAAAATACGACAAAGCGCCGCAACCAGCACACTTTTCCCAGCGTCTGAGGTTGTGCCTTGAACCATCAATGTGTGCTTGGCTTTCATACAATTCTCTATATATTTTTTGCTGCACACTAACAAATTAACGGACCATTGTCCTTTACAATTTTGCACGCTAATTCAAACTGTTATTAATATTTGCCAAGTTAGAGCATACAGGATGAAAAAAGTATTCCACTTAGGATTAGATAAAGTACAAGTAGAAGGTGCTAAAGTCGCTATCGTACCCGGTGATCCAGCACGCGCAGAACGCATTGCGAACGAGCTTGATAACCCTATCGCACTTGCAAAAACACGTGAATATCATGTCTTTTTGGCCTATATCAAACAGCAGCCAGTAATCGTATGTTCTACTGGTATTGGTGGCCCAAGTACATCAATCGCAGTTGAAGAACTCGCACAGCTAGGAATTAAAACGTTTTTACGCGTTGGTACAACGGGCGCAATTCAGCCAAACATTAACGAAGGTGACCTATTAATTAGTCATGCATCTGTTCGTTTAGATGGTGCAAGCCAACATTTTGCACCAATTCAATACCCAGCCGTTGCCGATTTCTTTGCCACTAATGCGATGGTAAGCGCATGTGACGAATTAGGCGCAACCTATCACTTGGGTATAACGGCTTCATCAGATACCTTCTACCCGGGACAAGAGCGCTACGATACTTACTCAGGCTATGTGACAAAAGCGTTTCAAGGTAGCTTTGATGAGTGGCAAAATCTTGGCGTTATGAACTACGAAATGGAATCAGCTACATTATTTACTATGTGCTCAGCTCTTGGTCTAAAAGCTGCCTGTGTTGCCGGTGTACTAGTTAATAGAACGAAAAGTGAAATTCCTGATGTTGACCATCAAGTTGTTGAAAAGAAAGCGGTTAGCGCCGTAATTAAAGCCGCTGAATTATTGGTTTAGTTTAAAATTACTACACCATAAAGTTGAGGAAGTGGTTAAACTTCCTCAATTGTTACCTTAATATTACTACCAAGACTCATCGCAACCGCATTAGCAACACCTAGTTGATTTGCTTTACCTTTTGTTTGCTGAATCAATATATCACTTATTCCTTGTAATCCTGTTTCTCGATTATGTAGTTGCACTTGATTGAGCGCTGCTTGCAAAGGCGATAAACTCGGACTGTACGCCGCATTTTCAAGGTAAACACCAAAGTACTTGTGTCCATCTACATCTTTAATTTGACACGCAGAAAAATTACCAGAATATGGCGCATAGCTTTGTTCAACATACTCATTTAGGTCGCGACATTGTGTTAAAGATTGACTAAACAAAGGCGTATGGTTATCTAAATCACTTGGGCCAAATGCGTCTGGCAGGTATTGCTGTATGGTTTTCTCAACACCGTGCACATTTATTAACGGTTGTTTGTCAGACTGAATTTCATTAATAAACTGGCGACAATAGCCACAAGGTGAAGCGTTGATCACGAGCTTTTCAATTGCTTCAACCCCGTGTAACAATGCGTTGTGAATAGCACTTTGTTCAGCATGAACGACCAAGCTCAAGGCTTGATGGGAAAATTCTAAATTAGCGCCGAAAAATAAGCGCCCTTCACCGCCGCTCTCAATCGCCAAGGCTGCCACTTTAAACTGTGAAACCGGTGCAATTGCGTATTCAGACACCCATTTTAATAACGCGTCAAAGAATGATTGCTCGCTATCGAACTGAGACTTAAGTGAAATGAGTTCTTGATGAGTTAAGTAAGACTTGTTGTTGGTGTAATCCGATAACACCGTTTCAAAATTATTATTCGCTTGCATATTTAATGAAAACTCAAAAAATGGCGGTTCACACTACTTGTATTGTAAATAGAATACTAAGGTCATTTGTCCGCTTTTAAAAATAAATCGATATATTTACGTTGATATCAAGTAAAAATTTAAATCATGTATGCGCCGTTAGGGGAAATTGCATAGGTGATAAATAAGTTGCCAAACTTTGACCGAACTCAATGATTTTAAAGATTTATTTTGCAAGATATGCTAGAGTTCGCGGGTAAAATAAAAACTGGTAACGGCGCATTCATACACTATACTTGCTTAATGTTAACGTATGGAATTTGCGAAAGCCGTGCAGGATTAAAAAGTGCAAATGATGAAAACACTCTCCCGCGTTGCGTTATTCACAACTGGGTTTATTGTCGCTATATATTTAGTATTAGCCTTGTCGCTCACACAAGGTGTTGCATTATCACACCATGAGGATTCCCCGGTAAATACGGTCGAGCTTAACCCTAACGACCTAGATGCAAATCAGCCCAATATTTTCTCCTCTTTATTTAGTTATATTGACATTATTAGCAGTGATGGTGAGTTATATGTGCAGCTCGAAAGTACAGAAAAGCATGTAGTTGCCGTACCGCTTAGTAAAATGTTCAGTGACATGTTGTTATTTTCCAATCTACCGCTACTCATTTTATTAGGCTTTGCAATCTTAACGCCGTTCGCGATCACCTCCAAAAAGCAAAAGTCATTAAATAAAGCGATTTCAATTCTTAATAACAAAACCGATAACCTGCTTAGCGCATTTAATCTGGATTTACCAAAGTACGAAACAGAGAATAACCTAGCACGCTTAAACCATTCTATTAGCTCACTCACCGATGCCGTTGAACGTTATAAAAAAGACACCGAAACCAGTATATTTCAAGATAAGCTGACAGGACTTGCTGATCGTCACGCCTATTTAGGGCATTTAAAAGAGCAGCTAAACCATGCTGAGCAAACAGCAAAAAAGCAAGCATTACTGTTTATTGACCTCGATGGATTTAAACAAGTTAACGATTCATTTGGTCATAGTTTTGGCGATGAAGTGCTCATTCAAGTTGCAGAGCGTTTGCGAACGATAGTGAGAAATCACAACCTGTCATCTCAACACCCAATAAATGGTATAGAACAAAACTTATCTCGCTTAGGTGGTGATGAATTTTCTATATTTATCAGTAGCTTGCTTGAGCCTTCACTGGCAGTTAACGTTGCCCAAAATGTATTACATGAGATTGAACGTGATTTTGTATTGGGCAATAAAGTGGTAAAAATTGGCGCGAGCATTGGTATTGCAATCTACCCAGATAGCGCTTCAAGTCCTTTTGCCCTTTTGCAAATGGCCGACGTCGCTATGTATCGCGCCAAAACTGACGGGCGCGGTATATTCCGCGTTTACTCACCTGAAATGGGCAGTAAAATGCGACGCTATCATTACTTGCTTGAAGAAATGCGTCTCGCGTTAGGTAGTAATAACTTTTCGTTATCATTTCAACCAATTGTACATGTTGATGATTGCAGCATCGACTATTTCGAATGTTTAGTCAGATGGCACCACCCCGTTGAAGGGACCATAACACCCAATGAGTTTATTCCAATTGCTGAAGAGTCTAATTTAATTCTCGAACTTGGTGACTGGATTTTATTTGAAGCGTGCCGCCAAATGTCAGCGTGGTATAACGCAGGTATGACGAAGGTACGTATTTCTGTCAATATATCAGGCGTGCAGTTAAAACACCGTAAACTCTATGATTGGGTAATCGAAACCATCGAAAAAGCTGGGTTACCGCCAAAAGCCCTGATGTTGGAGATCACTGAGTCGTGTTTTATTGAAGCATCGCGTGAAACCACTGAAAGCCTGCAAAAACTTAGAGAAAAAGGCATTACCATTGCAATAGATGACTTTGGTACAGGCTTTAGTTCACTGTGTACGCTCGCTGAATTACCCGTCGATGTTATTAAAATTGATAAATTATTCATTGATCAGGCGAATGATAATCCGAAATATAATAAAATACTTAATTCCATTAGTGAGCTGGGTAAAGATCTCAATCTTAAAGTGGTTGCAGAAGGCGTTGAATGTGCCGAACAATTTGAACTCGTAAGAAAAATGGGTATCCAATGTGTGCAAGGCTATTTAGTATCAAAACCAGAAACTTCAAATAACGTGGGCACCAAGGTATTGCGTACTAATTTAAATCATATCGCTGCAACAGGTACCAATATATGGCTACCGGAAAACGAACCAATGCCGCGACATCAACTTCATTCCGTAAAGTAGGGAAATCAAAAAATGAAACACATATTAAAAATAATCACGATCTGCCTCGCATTTACAAGCTGTTTAGTAAAAGCCGATTTACAACAGGCTATTGATGCTGCGAATGAAGGAGATTTTGAAACGGCACTATTTCATTTTAATTATTTAGTCGAAAATAATTATGGCCCTGCAATGTATCACTTAGGCCAAATGCATGAGTTTGGATATGGTTTACCACGTAATCCCAAAAAAGCAGCAGAATTGTATGCTAAGGGCGTAAAACTAGGTGAAGCCGATGCGATGTTTGCACTTGCAACCTTATACCAGGACGGCAAAGGCGTTAAAAAAGACCTGCAAAAAGCCGTTTCGCTTTACGAGAGTTCAGCAAAAAAAGGACTGGCTGCAGCGCAATTTAATTTAGGTGTGCTGTATGCCAACGGCACCGGTGTTATCCAAGACTTTTATTCAGCAAAAGATTGGTACACAAAAGCAGCCGCGCAAAACTACGCGGCGGCTCAATTTAATCTCGCGCTACTTTATTTTGAAGGTCAAGGTGTGGATAAAAGCATTGAAATGTCGTTTATTTGGAATACAGTCGCTGAATTTAATGGCCATAAAGATGCCAGCCACAGTCGTAAGCTCGATGAGCGAAAGATGTCTCCATCGCAAGTAAAAGAAGCATCTGAAAAAGCGAACGAGCTATATCAAAAAATCCTAGCGGGTAAGTACTATGGCGACGACCGTCGTATCTAATTGCAATTTATCACAATTACAGGCATGGTTCTTAATTTAAGGACCGCCTGTGCTTAACTTAATACTTTTCCTCGTTATTTGTGCGTTAATTGCACTTATTATTAAATCTTCTGTTCAAAATGCTAAACGCGCTAAGATAAATATTGAGTCTCAACAAACGTTTTTATCAGAAAACAAAAAACGTAGCGAAGTCATTGTAACCGAGTCTGGCCTGCAATATGAAGTGATAACACCGCGTGATTCTGGTGAACAGCCCACAGTGCAATCAAAGGTGACTTGCCATTATCACGGTACATTACTTGATGGTACGGTATTCGATTCATCGGTTGAACGTAACACGCCTCTCTCATTTAAACTAAACCAAGTGATCCCAGGTTGGACGGAAGTGCTACAACAAATGAAGTGTGGCGAAAAGGTAAAAGCCTTTATTCCTTATAACTTAGCGTATGGTAAACGCGCTGTTGGAAAAATTCCGCCAGCGTCATTATTAGTATTTGAAATTGAGCTTATCGCGATAGACTAATAGACGTATTTACACTGAGACTTAAAGCGCTACACGCCGTAATAGGCGATTAATCGAAGTGCAATCCCAGGTTCATCGTCAAAATCGTAGCGCTCTCTAAATTCAACAAATGGTTCCGCTTCAAAAAATAACCAATGCTCGAAAAAACGCGTTCGCCAGCGATAAGATGCATAATAGCTTCGCTCACCGCTGAAACTATCTTTTAGCCACACACCCGTTACACCCGCTTTGTCGTTGCTATAAGTATGACTGTGGAATATACCTAGCGACACACGATTAGTCGGTTCACTTTCAACATAACGAGTGTTAAATGCGACGTTTAAAGTCTGATCGCTTTCTATTTGCCTATCAAGTCGTGTATTAACACGCGCTCCCCACCCATCTTCAAGGTAGTATTCAATGCTTGGCGAAACGGTAAAGCGCCATTTTTCAATTTTTTGCTGATATTTAAGGCGGCTTTGTGCATAAAGATTTGAGCGGCTAACACCGATTCTATGCTCAATGTTTAACCGCTTTTTTTGCAACATATACCAGTTTAATGCTGCGTTGACATGGTTATCTTGATCTTGACCTGAGGTACTTTGAAAAGGCAGTCGGTCTTCTTCTGCTTCGTCATTATCGATAATAACGCTTAGCTTGTTTTCTAAATTAGGTAAATCGAGTGACACTTTAAATTGATTATCAGAGTCCGATAAGTCTCTTGCTCTTGGCGCAAAACCTAGTGAAACATAGCCCTTAGCTGTGGCACGTGTTTTTTCGCTTCCTTCACTTACCAATAATTGATCAAGCCACTGCGCCGAATTTTGCATATGGGTATTAAGCTGGCTTTGTAAAAACGTTGCGCTATCCGTAACCGTTTTTTTAACTTCCAATGTTAATGGTGGTTTGGCGGACTTTTCTCTGGAGGCGGAGTTACTCGCTTGAGACAGGAAAGGGACTACTAATAACGTCAGAATAGATAATCGACTACAAGAATTTAATAACACTCCCTCTCCTTATTGGGACGTTAGCTTATCGCCTCTTTTGGTGCCTTAAAGTACTTATAAAGACCAATTAGTGACGCTGCTATCCAAAACAATTCAATTACAAAACTTGCTAAATTAAAATTATAACAGAGGCTTATAAGTAATAAAATTGCACCAGATAGATTCATCATGTTGTAACCGATACCCGTTGGTTTTACTTTCTCTAACTGTAATAAAAAGAACGCACCGACGACAAGAAACGTACCGGTCATACCGATAATATCAAAAATTATTGAGATCAATTGAAAACTCCAAGCTTTAGCACCCAAATTTGCTGGCCCTTTCCGTGGGGAGGGCGATTTTCATCCATGAAACAGCTTGTAGTTGAGGCAAATCCTCAAACCGAATAATTTTATCTTACCGGTGAGCCGTTACCATGACATATGTCCCCTATTAATGCTTATCTACATCAATCTATTCTGGCCTTACCACCAATGATTTTATACGCAGCTGCCCCGCGGATTATTTGCTCACGGGCAAACATTTGATGACAGCTTGGGCAGTGGCATGCATTTTCACAGTAATCTACTGCTACTCGCTCTTTAAAACACTTAACTAACGCGCCTTTACCATTTTTGTGATATTTAAATAGCTTAGCGCCACAACCAGAACACACTATTTTAACTACGCGCTCAGGTAACTTTTTGTTCGGTTTAGCCATAATGTTCTGTTTTAGTCAGTTGTGGTTTTTTTTGCAGTTTACGCTGTAAGGTTCTGCGGTGCATACCGAGTTGTCGTGCTGTTTCAGATACGTTTCCATTATTGGTTTTTAAGACCTGATTAATGTGTTCCCATTCTAATTGCTCGCTCGAAATGGGTGTTTCATCAAAGGCTATTTCGGCTTTTTCACCTGTTAAAGCAGCAACAACGGATTTAGTATCAGCAGGTTTTGCTAAATAATCATTAGCGCCTAGTCGTATCGCTTCTACCGCAGTTGCAATGCTGGCAAAGCCAGTTAGCAATACAATTTTACAGTTAGGTAACAACGCCCTCAGCGGTTTAATTAATGGCAGACTAATTTGAGCGCCCAGTTTCATATCAAGCAGGATGTATTCTGGCAAGTACTGTCTAGCCTTAATCAACACCTCGTCTGCATGAGTAACGTGCTCTACACTAAATCCGTGTTTAGTCATACGCCTAGCAAGTGTTTGACCGTATGCATTATCGTCTTCAATAATTAGTAATTTCATAGTAATGGCAACCTTACACTTACTTTAGCGCCTACATTCTGATTATTTGCAATAATCAATTTACCGCCTAATTTGTTGACCGTGGTATTTGATAAAAAGAGCGCTATGCCCATGCCTTTTTGACTTTTAATTGTTTCGTGTCCTAGTGAATCAAGTAGATCTAAATCAAAGCCAACGCCAGTGTCTTCAATGTCTATATTCAATTGACCGTCACTTTCACCAACATTGATTTTGATTTGATTACTTTGATTTTGTCTATTCGCATCGACAGCGTTTTGTACTAAGTTAATCAGCGCTGAAAGTAATAAACTATCAGAGCTGATTTTACTTGATGTGGAGGCTGAATTCGTTAACACAATTTGCTGCTCTGGAAAGTGCAATAAACACGCATCATAAAACTCGTTAATCACCGTATTTACACATTTTTCCTTGATTTTATTTTCTTTAATTTGGCTTGCGTAATCACGAAAATAAGCTAATTGTTCAGTACATTGAGAAAGTGGCTGCGCCATTTCATTTATAAGTGAATTGTTTTCACCGATTTCATCGAGTAAATCTTCATAGATCATTTGTAGGTTGGCAATCGGTGTAGCCAAATGATGCGTCACTTGTGCAGCAGCTGTACCCAAAGCCATTAATTGTTCACTGCGTAACGTTTCTTCCCGCTGTATTGCCATCTGACGCTCTTTATTGGCATTGGCTTTAACCAAGGCACTAATTGTGGTGGTAACAACCAGCGCGGACAATACAAAATTAATCCACATTCCTAAAAAATGCTCTTGCATATCCATATGATGCATCGCGTGTTTTGGCATATTAAACACCAATAATGTATAAAAGCTAACAGCGGTAAGCGAGCACACAGCAAGCCAGCCAAGTGGCAAACATACAGCAGCGATGATAAGCGGCAGTAACAATAACGAAACAAACGCGTTGGTTGCCCCGCCACTATAAAGTAATAGCAAACTCAAGAACGAAATATCCGCCAATATTTGCAGTGCCAACGCAAAATTAGTCGCATTAAGACGCGAAAAATAAACAATACTTGCTAAGTGGAACAGGGTTTCAAACGCAATAACCAGCAGTAGTACACCAACGTAATCATTTTTGCTAACCGAAAAATGCAGCACAATGACGCTAATAAGCTGAATAGCAATAGACACCGTTCGTAACAATAACAATCGGCTGATCGGTTTTCGATAAGCAAGCGCCGGTTCAGCACTAAGAAATTTAGCAAGCAAAGTCATAACTAACTCGTTTAAACAAAGACAAAACGCACTGTATCTGGTATAACCAGTTCAACACACAAAGAAATCACAATAAGGGTTGCTAATGAAGTATGCCAAAATTACCGGTTGGGGAAAATGCATTCCGCCAGTAAAACTGACAAATGATGATCTAAGCCAAATTATGGACACCAACGATGAATGGATCACCACACGTACAGGTATAAAAGAAAGGCGCATCTCTCATCAAAGTACCGCAGACCTTGCCACTATCGCAGCAAAAAACGCGCTAGATTGTGCTGGCATCAAAAACGCAGACGAAATAGATTTAGTACTTTTAGCAACCTGCTCTCCGTCTACCATGGTTGCAAACACTGCATCAGAAATTCAAAAAAACCTAAATGCAACGAGTGCCGCTGCATGTGATGTAAACGCGGCATGTTCTGGCTTTTTGTACGCTTTACAAAACGCAACCGCACAAATTCAATCAGGCATGATTAAAAAAGCGGTTGTCATTGGCGCTGAACGTATGACTTGGTATGTTAATTGGCAACGTCGTGATAGCGGTGTACTTTTTGGTGATGGTGCCGGTGCTGTAGTGCTTGAGGCAAGCGATGAAAAAACTGGCCTTCTTGGTACTAAGACAGGATGTGACAGCGAAGATAGAGAAATTCTACACATTACAAATTCAGGCACCAACACCGATAAATATCAGCCAGTTGGCCCGTCTGACCTATTATTCGAAGGTCGCGAGATATTTAAGCGTGCGGTAAAAGGTATGACGACTGCAGTTGATGATGTATTAACGCAAGTCGGCAACGAGATTTCAGACATTGATGTACTGATTCCACACCAAGCAAACCTACGCATCATTCAAGCGATTCAATCTAAAGTAAATTTACCTGATGACGCAGTAATGGTGAACATTGATAAATACGGCAATACCTCAGCCGCGACCATTCCTATTGCGATTTGTGAAGCAGTTGAAAATGGCCTGATTAAAGAAAACAGCCGCGTAATTTCTGCCGCATTTGGTGCGGGCCTAACATGGGCTGCAAGTTTTATTCAATGGGGTGAGCGCGTAACGCCGATTATTCCACCAAGCCATACTTTAACCCCGTGCGATAAAAGCGGCCTAGAACTAATCGCCGATGCGGTAAAGCACTGCCAATAGCCTTTCTTTAAGCCCGTGTTTATACGGGCTTTCTTATTTGCAAAATTCCCTTTTAACACTACGCTTTAAAGAGTGATATATGCGCCATTCCAAGGGTAATGGAGTGCAATTTAGCGATTGTTTAAAGGGTATTACTATGCATGAGCAAACTTCCAATCTTGAAAAAAGACGCTCATTAAGGCTCGACATGGAAAAAGAACTCATTGGATTAGAGTGGCAATGCGAAGATGGCAAAATAATAAAACGCCAAGCAATGTGCATTGATGTTTCGAACGGTGGGTTAAAAGTGAATATCGACCGACCTATCATTACAAATCAACCAGTTAAGGTAACATTTCGCGACAAGTTAGGTGCGTCAAACCAATTTTATGCAAGGGTATTGCGCGAGGCGGAAGTTCACGATTGGTACGATGTCGCTATGGTATTTGTCGAACAAGGAGAGGATAAATGATTATTCTTGTTGGCGGTGAAAAAGGCGGTAGCGGTAAAAGCTGCCTTGCGCAAAATGTTGCTGTATACCTTACCCTACAAAATTATACCGTTTTGATTGTAGATTGTGATCCACAGCGAACTTCGTCAGATTGGATCCAAGCTCGCAATACCAACCCACACTTGCCACTGATTAATTGTGTGCAACTGTACGGTAAAATCCGCAATGATCTTCTTAGCCTTGAGAACCACTATGATTATGTTATCGTCGATTGTGGTGGGCAAGATAACTTAGCGCTACGCGCTGCGATGTCGGTTGCTGATCACACACTTATTCCACTAAGACCAAAACGCAGGGATTTAAAAACAGTTCCCCATATGGAAGATATACTTACAACCTGCAAAATGGTTAACCCAAAACTTAACGCCGGGTTTGTTATTACGCAGTGCCCTTCGTTGCCTAATCAAGCCTCGCGTATTTTAGAAGCGAAAGAAGTGTGTTCGTCATATGGTATACCGGTGCTTAATTCAATAACCCACAGCAGAAACATCTATGACGACAGCGAAGAAAACGGTAAATCTGTGATTGAAATTGAACCTGATGGTAAAGCTGCGCTCGAGATTAAAGCCATTGTTGATGAGTTATTAACGATGGAAGTGGTTCACGGCCATGAGTTTAATTGATTTAAAAAAAGGAAATGGTAACAACCGAAAGAAAAAAATTTCGGTTGATGAGTTTATTGAGCAAGCAAACCTGTATGCACAAGGTAAAGACGCAACCCTTGATAAATCACGACATATAAAAAAAGGGCGAAAGTACAAAAATGCTACTTTCACCCTTTCTCCTGGTCACATTAAACAGCTCGATGTGCTATCAAAGCAATCAGGGTTATCTAAATCTTATATTCTGCGGTTATTAATTGCAGAACTTGCCGAAGGTGATGATCTAACGATTGATTCACTGTTAGATCATATCGACGCCAAGTGATCTCGCATTAGCTATATTTATTTTGTAAATACTTCAGAACCGCACGTACACCAAATGCCTCACCACCAACAGGTCGGCCTGGTAACTTACGGATATTCCACGCCATTACATCAAAATGCACCCATGAGATATCTTGTTCAACAAATTCTTGTAAGTAAAGTGCTGCGGTGATCGCACCACCAAATGGGCCTGACGCGCAGTTTGTCATATCTGCAACGGTGCTGTTTAACAAATCTTTGTAGGCTTTATGTAATGGTAAATGCCATACCAGATCTTGTACGTCATTTGCAGCTAATTCTAGCCCCTCAACAAGTGATTTATCATCACTGAAAAAGCCCGGTAACTCTGTGCCAAGCGCAATGCGGCACGCACCGGTAAGCGTTGCAAAGTCAATGAGCGTATCTGGTTTCTCTGTTACCGCTTCTGCGAGTGCATCACATAACACTAAGCGCCCTTCTGCATCGGTATTGTCAATTTCAACGGTAATGCCTTTACGTGTTTTAATAACATCGCCCGGACGTAATGCATTATCCGACACTGCATTTTCAACCGCAGGGATCATCACACGTAAATTGATTGGTAAGTTAAACGCCATAATCATATGCGCTAAACCAAGTACGTGTGCAGCGCCACCCATGTCTTTTTTCATTAAACGCATGCCAGATGCTGGTTTTAAGTCTAACCCGCCTGAATCGAAACACACGCCTTTACCCACTAAGGTTACTTTTGGCGCATTTTTATCACCCCAACGTAAATCAAGTAAGCGTGGCTTGTTTGCACTTGCTCGGCCTACTGCGTGAATTGTTGGGTAATTTTGCTCTAATAGTTCATCACCAACGATTTGAGAAAACTCGCCGGAAAATTCATCAGCCATATCAGACATTATTTCTGCAAGGTGTTGCGGCATCATATCGCCTGCAGGCATGTTCACGAGATCGCGAACAATTGAAACACCTTTTACGTACGTTGTAACTTCATCAAACAAGGCTTTATCAGCAATAGCGAGTTTTACGCTTACTGGATTAGATTCTTTGTACGGTGTGAAGTCATACGCACCTAACGCAAAGCTGGTTGCTACTAACTTATTTGTGGTTGCATCATTATTGAGTAAATAGGTACCCGCTGGTAACTGCGAAGCGAGGTCGCCACATGACCAAAATTCGTTAGTATCGTTACAGAAGAACACGGCTTCGAGTAATGTGCCGCTTTCAAAATTTGGCACTAACAACACACCACGGCCTTCAAAGCTTAGTGATTTAAGCCAGTTTTTAGTTACGTCAGATTGTTTTTCTTGCCACGCGTCAAATTCTGCACTTGATTTAATGCTAAGCGGGATCCCTTCAGATTTATTAACAAGGGCTTGCGTCATATTTTGGCCTTTATAAATTACACACTTTGGCTATAGCATAACAAACTATGGTTCGTGTTGTCTTACATTCGCGATAGAATTTAATAGGATAGCGCCTGTTAATTGGGCGCAATATAGGCATTGTAAAAATTATTTATTATCAGTTTTGTTAAAAGCACTGGGCAATACTTCAACACCAACAAGTTTTCCGAGTTTTACAATTAATGGAATGGTAATAGGCGCAAAGGGTAGAATTGCAAAAATGCCTAAACCAACGCCTTTAAGTACATCAATAAATTGTTGATTTGCTAGCTTTAGTTCTGCTTTATTTGCTTTGCCTTGGGTGTAGTTTCGGTAGGTGATTAGCATATCGATGGTTTCTTGCTTTTCTTGTGCAAGCGCATGCTTAACTTGCAACATCTGACGGCGCACTTTTAAGCGACTTCGTTGCTGTTTGATTTTAAGCACCCGAACAGGGGCTTTATGGAAGTATTTCATCGTACGCATAATTACATTTTCGCACAACAATCAGAAAAGGTATAAGCGAAATCTGTAAAAAGTTGTTTGTATTGAAAAATAACGAATAAGCGGAATGCACCTTAAGAACGGCGAGTAGGCTGCTTTAGTCGCCTCACCGTTTTAGATAGCTACGATGCCTTTGTTTGGCTTATTTAAATCGATTAAACCAATTTAATGTATCTAAGTAAGTTTCTTTTTTAGCAAACGGCGACGTTAGAATATTTATGTGGTCATAATCAATTTTATGGTTGTAGCGTTTACCATACATCTTAAGTACTTGTTCACCGTTTCCACTCTCTTTAATAAACGCTTCTATATCAATTTTTTGTGCGAGCGCTTTGTCATTTACTGCGCCAATATGTAAAACAGGCGGAAGCGATATGTATTCAAGTGCTTTACCGTAATCGAACTGATCAAACGGACATACCCAAGGATTTTTCTTAACCCATTCAACCCCTTCTTTATGTGACAAACGAGTTTCATCATCCGAGCCAAACTTAAAGCGTTTTGCAGGTAGATAGCCATATCTTTTAATTAGCAAAGGGGAAATTAAGTACCACACTAAATTCGCTTGAATATATTTTGAAAGGTGACGGTTATATATGGTCCGTTTAGAAGCAAAATAAACGCACGCTTTTAAATCATCTAGGTAAGTTGGGAAACGTGCCAATACAGAGTTAAGTAATACCCCACCCCATGAATGTGCACAAAAGTAAGCAATAGGCTGTTTAGAATAGTCTTTAATAAACTCCAACATCGCTGGGATCTCTTCAACAATAGAATCCCTTTGCCCTGTGCAGCTATGTTTCGAGATTTTTGGTTCACTTAACCCACGCCCACGCAAGTCAGCAACAAAACAATTAAAACCAGCGTCTGCTAAGAACGGCGCTAACCCTTTGTTTGATCGTGTATAAAAAATGCGACCATTTTCCACAGCGCCATGCATAAAAAAGACAATAGGCCCGTTTTGGTCTTTGTAAATTTGACGCAAATGGACTTTGTCACCATTTTTTAAAGGAACGAAATGTGAAGCTTGTGTAATCATAAGTATTGCGCTTAATCTGGTCGTACCAGAACGATACCAAAAACAAATATTAATTAATACAAGCGTTCAAAGGCGAGCATGTTAAAATCAGCGTTATGTAACACTTTTGAATTGCCCCATAACGATGGAAAAAAAACATCACCCGCGAAATATTCACCTCAATGGTTATGATTTAGCAAAGATTGCGAAACTTAGCTCTATACTTACACCTTACTTAATCAAAAATGAATTTGGTAACACGACGATTGATTTTAGCGATTCAAAAGCGGTAAAGGCACTTAACCAGGCGCTTTTAGTTGTAGATTACCAGTTACTTGTATGGGATATTCCAGACACAAACTTATGTCCTGCCGTCCCCGGTCGTGCTGATTTAATTCACACGCTGGCAGATTTACTCGCCGAACAAAATAACGGCGATGTACCAACTGGAAAAAACACGCAGTTACTTGATATTGGTACGGGGGCATCACTTATCTACCCGATTTTAGCCAACAAGATTTATGGTTGGAAAGCGGTAGCGACCGATATCGATTTAAACTCCATTAAACAAGCTAAGAACCTAGCACAGTTTAATAAGTTGCCCGTAAAATTACGCCAGCAAAAATCGTCAGACAACATATTCCACGGTGTGATTAACGCAAACGACTTTTTTGATATCACCTGCTGCAACCCACCATTTCATAGTTCATTAGATAACGCTGAAAAAGCTAACCAACGAAAGTGGAAAAACCTCTCACACGTGAACAAAGGGTTTAATTTCTCAGGTCAAAAAGCTGAATTGTGGTGTGAAGGCGGCGAAATCGCGTTTCTTACGACAATGATTGACGAAAGCGTTGACTATCAAGACCAAGTAGGTTGGTTTACATCGCTTGTATCAAAAAAAGAGAACTTGCCAAAGCTTAAATCGCAATTAACACGCTTTACTAATTCTGAGGTTAAAGTAATGCAGTTAGCCCACGGCCAAAAAGTAATGCACGTGTTGTGCTGGCGTTTTAATAACTCACCTACCTAAACGTATTGGTGTAAAACAAAAAAGGCTTGCGATACATTCACAAGCCTTTTGGTTTACTAACTTAAGATAATTGATGCTAATTCGGGATTGCGACCTGGTTTTCAAGCCCTTCAAAATAGTGCTTTCTGCACACAGATACATATCGGTCGTTACCACCAATTTCAACCTGCTCACCTTGGGTGATCGGTACACCCTGTTCATTGGTACGAAGCACCATATTGGCTTTTCGCCCACAATGACACACAGTTTTTAATTCAATTAACTTATCTGCCCAGGCCAGTAAATACTGGGCTCCAACAAATAATTCGCCGAGAAAGTCGGTGCGTAATCCATAACACAAGACTGGAATATTTAGCCTATCAACAACAATACACAGTTCCTCTACTTGTTTTTTAGTTAAAAACTGCGCCTCATCAATAAGTACACAATCAACTTTTTTAACTGCATGCCGCGTAGCAATTTCGTCGGATAAATTAGATTCAGGCGAGAACAAAGATGCATCTGCGGCTAAGCCGATACGCGAACTCACTTTCCCTTCACCATAGCGTGTATCAATTGCTGCGGTGTAAATTAATGGCTCCATTCCACGTTCTTTGTAGTTAAATGCCGATTGTAATAACGTGGTTGATTTACCTGCGTTCATTGCAGAGTAATAAAAGTACAGCTGAGCCATGAATTATCCAAGTGAGCAAAAACGCTAATGCTATCTGAACTAGCATTATTTCGCTAGTTCAAAATCATAAATGACTGCTTTTAAAGAGTTACTATTTAAAGCTTAATCGCTACCGAATAGATCCCGTGTATAGACTTTCTCAGCAACATCCTTCAAACATGGCTCCATTCTATTTGATACGATTACATCCGATATTCTTTTAAACTCTTCCAGGTCTTTAATGACACGTGAGTTAAAAAAGGAGTCTTCTTGCATCACAGGTTCATACACCACAACTTCGATTCCTTTGGCTTTAATGCGTTTCATAATGCCTTGTACCGAAGACGCCCTGAAATTATCGGAACCGCTTTTCATAATAAGACGGTGAATACCGACTACTTTTGGTTGCTTGTTAATAATTGAAAATGCGATGTGGTCTTTTCGTACAGTGTTAGATTCAACGATTGAATTAATCAGTGTATTTGGTACATCTTCAAAATTTGCGCGAAGCTGCTTGGTGTCCTTTGGTAAACAGTAACCGCCATAACCAAACGATGGGTTGTTATAATGGTTGCCTATTCGAGGGTCTAAACTTACGCCTTCAATAATTTCCCTCGTATCTAATCCGTGACTTTCAGCGTAAGTATCAAGTTCATTAAAATAAGACACACGCATTGCTAAGTAAGTATTAGAGAACAGCTTAACTGCCTCTGCTTCTGTAGAACCCGTTAAAAGAATATCAATGTCCTCTTTAAACGCGCCCTGCGCCAATAACTCAGCGAATTTTTGTGCCCGTTCTGATTTTTCACCAACAATAATGCGTGACGGGTGTAAATTATCAAATAATGCTTTACCTTCACGTAAGAATTCAGGCGAAAATATAATATTGCTAGTACATAACTTTTGCTTAATGCGTTTAGTAAATCCAACCGGCACAGTTGACTTTATTACCATTATTGCTGAAGGATTAACTTTGTTAACTTCATGAATAACCGCCTCTACCGACGAAGTATTAAATTTGTTTGTAACCTCATCATAATCCGTAGGTGTTGCGATAATAACGTAATCTGCATTTTCAAACGCCTTGTTACTGTCGCTTGTCGCAACTAAATCTAATTTTTCATTTGCAAGGAAATGCTCTATTTCAGGATCTGCAATGGGAGATTGCTTTTGATTGATCAGGTCAACTTTCGTATCGATAATATCATAAGCGATTACTGAGTTATGTTGCGCTAATAAAACCGCGTTTGATAGTCCAACGTAGCCAGTACCTGCGATCGTAATATTCATTGTTATCCTTGTTAATCAAAGCTCTTTTGAAAGATGTTATGTTGGTGAGCGTGCGGGTTATTTAAGAGATTGCTACATTTTAAATGCCGTTACGTATCTACGCAAATATATTCCGTAAATCTAAAATTAAAATGTGATGAGTAACTGAAATTAAAAAAGGCTTAACAATCTTGCTAAGCCTTTTTTAATAAACAAACCGAATTATTCAGCGCGGCCCATAAATTTTTGCTCAGAGGTGTTAATTTTTACTTTATCACCGGCTGAAATATGCTCTGGCACTTGAATAATTAAACCCGTTGTCATTGTTGCAGGTTTTGTACGAGCACTTGCTGAAGCACCTTTAATAGAAGGGGATGTGTCTTCAATCACCAGTTCAACACTTGACGGTAAATCAATCGATACTGGGCTGCCTTCAACCACTACAACTAATAAACCTTTAGTATTTTCATCGATAAACAAAAGTTGTTCTGCAATTGACTCTTTGTTTAAGTTGTATGGCGTGTAATCTTCTTCATCCATAAACACGTATTCGTCACCATCAACGTACGAAAATACCGCTGGGCGACGATTTAAATCAGCAAAGTTTAACATTTCATCTGCTTTAAATGTTTCATCAACTTTACCGCCATTTACAACATCGTACATACGCATACGGTATAAACTGCCGCCTGCGCGCCCCTGAGGTACTGAGCGTTCAATGTCACGTACAATCATCACTCGACCGTTATAATCAATGGCTGCATGCTTTTTAATTTCACTTGCTTTAGGCATTTCTAATTCTCATTGTGTCAATTTATGCAGACCCTACAAAAATATGGTCTGTTAGTAAATACATAATGATGAAAATCAAACTTGTATTTTTTGTTAACTTGATTTTTAATTATTTGCCCCAAAGTATCTAAAGCACAATAATAAAGTTGTTAGAGGACACTATGCAGTTAGTTTCGTTAGATGCCAACGACTCACATGTAATTAGTCTATTTGCTGAAATAGACCGCCTTATGAATTCACTCTACCCAATTGCAAGTGACCAATCTTTAGATTTATCTGAATTAAACCAACCCAATGTACACGCGATTGGTTTGTTAACAGACGAAGGTATTATCGCCTGTGGTGCGATTGTAAAGAAGTTTGAATCAAGCCTGTATGGCGAAATTAAGCGTGTTTATGTTAAACCAACGCACCGTGGTAAAGGCTTATCTCGTCGCATTATGCAAAACTTAATGTACTGGGCCGGCCAAGCGCAGATCCCATTACTTCGTTTGGAAACGGGTAGTAAGCAAACAGAATCAATCAACCTATATGAAAGCCTTGGTTTTGAGCGTTGCGAATGCTTTGGGCGTTATCGTGATAACCCACTCAGTGTTTTTATGGAATTACCGTTATCGACAGAAAGCTAAGTACATGTCTATGATTATTCACAGCAACATGTAACTGTATTCATGATATGGACGAAATTTAACAGGATGTTTTTATGAAATCTATTTCGCTTTTATTAACCACATCGCTTTTATTCCCGATTGTCTCGTCAGCTAATCACCCCCCTATTTGGAGACCTACTAACAGCGACTTTAAGCAAAAGTATGATTGGCTTAAAACCGCCTCAGGCGAGTGGATAAAAGGCGACTTAATTACCCTATATGATGAAGAAATCGAATTTGATTCTGTTGAATTCGGCATACAAACAATCGATATCGATGATGTTGCTGAGCTTTATACTAAAGGCAAGCAAAGTATTCGTTTAAACGATGGCACGGTGTTAACTGGCAAGCTTGTAATTCAAGACAAACAGCTAACGATAACCAATGGTCAGAAAAAGCAACAAATTGCAGTAAATAATCTTTTATCAATCGCTTCTGCAGATGGTAATGAGCTTGATTATTGGGACGGCGAGATTAACTTTGGCACTAATTTTCGCCGAGGTAATTCTGAACAATCTGACTACACATTAAGCGGTGAAGCCCAAAGACGTACCGCTACAACGCGTTTATCTGGCGAGTTTGTTAGTAATTTTAGCGAAAGAGTAAGTCAAGATACCGGTAAAAAAGAACAAACCACTAACGACCAAAGACTCTCAAGTAGTTTCGATTGGTTCTTCTCTCCCAAAACCTTCATTCGCGTCGCCGATTATGAATATTTCGCTGATGAACTTGGCAACATAGACAATCGTCATACATTAGGTTTCGGTTTAGGTTATGAGGTACTTGATATTGGTAATTTTGTTTGGGAAATCAGTGCAGGCCCCAGCTATCAATCAACTAATTACATTACAGTTGAAGCTGGTGAAGACGATACAGAAACATCTGGTGTATTAAACTTAGGTACCGCCGTTCAGTGGGATATAACCAAAGACATTGAGTTTGACGCAGATTACCAAGTTAAAATTGTAAGTGAAGAAGCCGGTGAATATATTCATCGCCTTAAAGCTGGCTTTGAAGTAGATCTGATTGGCGACTTTGATTTAGACCTCACATTCTATTTAGATCGAATCGAAAATCCGAAACCGACCGACACATCAACCCCAGATAAAAATGACTATCGATTTGTTGTTAGCCTAGGTTACGAATTTTAGCTGCCTTTTAACAAAATAATACATTAAGTTTTGCTTAATAAATGGGGTTAAACTGTGCTTTGTTTTACACTAGCTGCCCCAAAAGAGTGTTAGGAAATTCATGAAAAAAGTATTGATAACAGGTGCAACTGGCCTACTTGGTAGAGCACTGGTGCGTATATTTAATGAACACGGCTTTGACGTAATCGGCACAGGGTTTAGTCGCGCAAAAAGCCCAATTGTTAAGTTAGATTTAACGCAGCATATAACGGTAACGCAATTTCTTGATGAAACTAAACCCGATATTATTATTCACGCAGCAGCTGAGCGAAAACCAGATGTATGTGAAAATAACCATGCCCATACCAAAGCCCTTAACCTTTCAGTAACCGAACATCTATCGCGAGAAGCTGCTCGTTTAAACGCACAATTCTTTTTTGTCAGTACTGACTACGTATTTGACGGAAAAACGCCGCCATACAGTGAAAGTGATACGCTAAACCCGCTTAATTTTTATGGTGAAACTAAAGCACAAGGGGAACAAATCGTTTTAAACACATCTAAAACACATAGCGTTATTCGTGTGCCTGTGCTTTATGGCCAAGTTGAAACCTTGAGCGAGTCGGCAATTACGGTTATCGCACACCAAGTTAAACAACAATCAAACAATGCACATGACAATTGGGCTATTCGTTATCCCACCCATGTTGACGACATTGCCTTAACCCTTGTTGATTTATGCCAAGTAACCAACACAAACATTGGCGGCATATTCCACGTTTCAGATAATCAAGCATACACCAAGTATCAGATAGCATGTATTGCAGCAAAGCAACTTGAAATTGATGAAACGACACTTTCGCCAATAAACGAGCCAAGTCAAGTTGCAAGCAGGCCACATAACTGTGCACTGCAAGATAGTCGACTAAAACAACTCAAGACCTGTCACAGCCGACCATTTGAACAAGCATTTATTGCGTGTATACAACCCTTATTAACTCATTGACCAAATGGGTGTTTAATCGAAAGCTGAGTGAGCTGGTTTCGAATTGGGGCGAGCTGTTTTGCATAGATTACTAGCGCGTGTAAGCCAACTTCTAAACGCGAAAATATGGTTTTTTGCCTGCTGCAAAGCACTATAGCCTTTTAATAAACTAACTGGATTGTGCCCACCGCCTGACGTTGATATTCCAATAACTAACGCAGGCTTATGACCGAGTGGAAAGCCATAAGCACTGAGCAGAAGAAAATTATGTAGCACCGGCGGCAACATACCGCCCCACTCCGGTGCTACAATCACAATGCCATCACTTGAATATAATTTTTCAAGAAGTAGCGCTTTTTGCTTGTTAAGTACTGCATCATTATGCGTTTCGTAATGATGCAGTAGTCGCGTCATTTCACTTAAATCGACTAAATCACATTCAATGTCTAATAGTACAAGGTGTTTGCTTATCTTGGTTGCTAACGCCAAACTATTTGAATTTGGTCGACCGCTTCCACTAACAATCACTATTTTCATATTAACTCCAACACCCAAAATGAATACAATATACATACAGGGTTGAGATTTATAAATGAGAACTTGTTAAAATGCAGCTGTTTAAATTTATTATTTTCGCCTAATTTAGTTATGCCGTTATCGTACCGCCTGCAATCCATCGCCAACACAATCAAAAATCCGTATCACCATATTTGGGATACATGTTGTGATCACGGTTACTTGGGCATGTCTTTACTTTCGACTTGCCCATCTAGCACCATACATTTTGTTGATATTTCTGCGCACATTATGAAAGGCGTGGAAAATGGGCTAAGTACGCAGGCTGACTCTCAGCAGTTGCCTTATAAAAATTGGCAGTGCCATACAATCAGTGTTAACGATCTCCCACTTGATCAATACCAAGGTCGTCACCTTGTAATTATTGCGGGCGTGGGCGGTGATTTAGCGGCGGAGTTTATTCAACAATTAACGGCGCGCTTTGGTGATGTAGCGCTCGAATTTATCATTTGCCCAGTGCATCATACTTTTACACTTCGCCAGCAATTAATTGCATTAAACTACTCATTGATAGATGAATCGCTTATTTCTGAAAACAAACGATTTTACGAAATTATACACGTAACGCGCAATAAGCGCCAAGGTGTAGCAATATCCCCTATTGGCGACAAGCTATGGCATCGCGCTGAACAATGCGAAAAAGCGCAGTACCTCATTCGCTTGATAACGCACTATCAAAACGTAAGCCGAAACAATCAAGACGCACTAGTCGCGTTACATGCATATCAAGCGTTAGCAAATAAACTTAAATGCGATTAATCGATTAAATTAGCGCGTACGTATATCAACCCGTTTACCTGTTAAGTACAATGCAGGTAAATTTATTCCTTAGGTTTAACATGGCTAAGAAAATTCAATACACGTATAACCAGCAGCAAAAGTTAATTAACTTCGCACAAGACAAATATAATTCTATGTTTGAGGCAATCGCCGCGGCAGAAGGATTCGATATTGCGGAGTATTCCGAAATGGAGCATCAAGTAACGTTGTACGCAAAAGACAAAGCGGCAATTCGTAACTTCAGAGATGAATACTTTAGAAAGCTGGGTGTCACTAACATCACATTTATTAAAGAGTAACTATGAATACACTCGTCGTTTGCGCCATTATTGCAGCGTTACTTCCCTATTTAGCAAAGGCCCCTGTCGCAATTGCAATGAACAAGCTCGATGGCTATGACAACCGCCATCCGCGCGCACAACAAAGTAAACTTACCGGATTTGGTGCTCGCGCATTGGCCGCGCATCAGAACAGCTTTGAGTCATTACTAATTTTTACTATTGCATTAGTTGTTGTTTTTGCCTCAAACACCATCACGGCTAAAACTGAAACGCTGGCAATTATTTATTTGATTGCTCGGGTTTTATATTGTGTGTGTTACTACGTAAATTGGCATGTTTTACGTTCAAGCGTATGGCTTATTGGCCTAATTTGCCCAATTGCAATGATGGTCGTGAGTATTCAACCAAGCTAACAAAGTGAGATAACCTAGGCTCAGATTTTGGAGTAGTTTTATCGGCTAACGCGATATCAGATTGAAAATTTGCTAAACTGATATCGCGTAATGTCGCGTAACTAAGCGAATGCTAATTGCGATTATTCACCCAGTTTTACACCGGCTTCGTCCAATAATTTCAAGAATGCAGGTAACACTTGTAGGTTTTCAAACGCGACTTCGTTTACTAGCTCGTTCTTTAAATTTGGTGATAGCTTAAGCGCCATATGCAAATCATCCATTGAATCACTTAAACGATTTTCTTGTGCATAGGCACATGCACGCTGCCAATAGGCATAACCATAATCTTCTTCTTCTTCAATCGCTTGATTACAAAGCGCTATTGCTTTAACCGTTTTACCTTGCTCTAATAATGCATCGGCTTTGTAGGTAATCGCTTCTACATCATCAGGTTTGCGTTTTAAAATTTCATCGTAGATTTCAATTTTCGAATTAACATCGCTTTCTAGTGTTGCACGCATCCATAACGAATGTACTTCGTTGGTAATGGTAATTTTCCGATGGTTATTTATGATCTCTTCTGAGCGTTCTTTTAATTCACTTTCAAGCACACCTAAACGGCTTTCATACTCTTCGGTAATACTTTTTACCCGCTCGTTAACAATGCCTTCAACTTTGTTTTTCACATCGCGCAGCGAGTTCCAACCAACCAAAATCAAAATTGTCGCGGTTGCAGTGATAATAAACATCACATTGTTTATGGTGTCATTGGTGTAATCAAGCGCTCTGTCTGCTGCACTTAATTCCGTATGGGTAATTTGTTTGGTTGTGTCTTCACGCAGCTTTTGCTGGTCTTGTCGTAACGATTTAAGCTCGTCTAATACGTAACGCTCCAAAAGCGGACGATACAGCGGTTCGTTAAGTTCTTTTATTGCCTTTTCTTGCTGTTGCTCTGTCATTGGTTTTGATTCATTTGCAAAAGCCCCAAAGCACAAAGTTGTAAAAATAAACAGTAAGATAAATTTTAATTTCATTAAGTTGGCCTTATTAATTTGAGCCACTAATATACAACAATTCAGTTATAAGCTACACCCATGTTTTATAACTTTCATTGCGTTTTCAATACTAATTAGCTGTTTGTTTTGCTACAGTTTTGCCAATTTATATCACCAAGGTTTAGGAACCAATATGACCATTCAACGCATGCAAACAAAACAGCGTATGAGCCGCATCGTAATTCACAATAAAACTGTCTATTTATGTGGTCAGGTATGCGCAGATGCCACTAAAGGCATTAAAGAACAAACGCAAACCATGCTCGATAAAGTTGATGAATTACTTATTGAGTCAGGTAGCAGTCGCGAACATATGTTAAGCGCAACTGTATACATTAAAGACATGCAGTATTTCAAAGAAATGAACGAAGTATGGGATGCATGGGTGCCAGAAGGTCATGCACCCGCAAGAGCGTGTGTTGAAGCTGCAATGGCGCGCCCTGAGTTATTAGTGGAAGTATCTGTTATCGCGGCACAAAAAGACTAATTAAACTAAATTCCACTTTTGAATAACCACAGCCTCAGGGTCGTGGTTATTCATTTTTATTACGTACTATATCGCTTTGTATACGTTTCCAGCTTCAATACCGCATTGATGGGGCTTAGTATTTTTAAAAACGACGGGTAACGTTTGTCCACATGGTTTTTGGTTATAGTGTGGTGGTAAATTTGGCCCGCATGTTTGCACATCAAAATGTAAATGTGGCCCCCCCGATTGCCCAGTGTTACCACTTTTAGCAATGATCTGACCTTGTTTTACCTGCTCACCTTCTTCTACCAAAGCGCCTAGATGAGTTAGGTGAAAATAACGCGCAACAGTGCCATCAGCATGCTTAATAAAGACAAAATTCTCAGCTAAATCTTTCCCGTTCCAATCTTCAAATTGCTCGCGAACGGCTACAACCTCACCCGCTCTGGCTGCAACAATTGTTGTACCTATAGGCATATTAAAATCAACTGCATACAACCCTACGCCACCATTACTTGCTCGGTAATGGCCGGTCGCAACTTCCACTTTATAGGATTCCCCTTTTTGAAATGGCAAGATGTATTTCGATTTTGCTTGTTCGTCAAATACCGAACAGTCTACGGCTTGTTCTGCACATGCCGACAAAGATAACGTTAAAAAAATTGCGTGTACTAATTTGTTCATTGTAATTCTCCCTTTTGACTTTATTTGTCGCAGCACACCATCAAAAAGGTTTAAACGTAATGTTCTTTTTAACGCAAATAACTAATCAAGTACGCTTTTCGTCAATATTCCTTTATCTATCAGTTTTTGCAGCAGCGCTTTAGTGCGTTTTCTGCACTCATCTCGCACTAATCGCACCGCAGGGGTGATCGATTGTCTACTTGGGCAAATAAGCCACAACTCGGTACTTTTATGGGGGAATTTAGGCATTAATGTCACCGCTCTGCCCTCAATCAGATCGTCGGCAATATCTATCGCTGATTTAACGGCAAGGCCTTTGCTTTTTAAACACCATCGTCTCACCAAATCTCCGTCGTTAGCCGCACGTCGACCTTTCATTTTTACTTTTATTACCTTGTCGTTATCTAAAAACTCCCAAGTGTCGTTGATGCGATCTTGTAGCTGATAAAAAAGCCCTTGATGCGTTTGTAAATCAGACGGTTTAATTGGTTCGCCATTTTGGCTTAAATATTCGGGCGTTGCGCACAGTAGCTTTGGAATATTACAAATTTTAAAACCATATAAGTTTGTATCGCTTGGCTTGCCATAACGAAGCGCCAGATCAACTGAGTCACGATAAAAGTCGATATTGCTGTCACTTATATGACTGCGCAAACGTAAATTTGGGTAACTATCAAGTAGCTCATCTAGCCAGGGTATTACAATGTTTCGCCCTAAATCGGACGATAAAGCAACGCGTAATTCGCCCTCAATGTCTTTATTATCAGCTTTAATATTTTGTTTGGCGATAGAGAGTAAATTTATTGCTTCTTGACATTGCGGTAAAAAGCGCTCACCGGCGTTTGACAGCCTCAAATGACGGGTAGTACGAACAAACAGTTCCACACCAAGCTCAGCCTCAACACGTTTTAACGCGGCACTGGCTGTTGCCGCCTGCATATCAAGGGATACTGCCGCAGCAGAAATACTGTTAAGTTCAGCAATTTTTAAAATGAGTTTTAAATCGGCTATTAACATATTAACTAATAGTTTTTGATAATGATTCAAACATTACCGTGTTTTTATTTAAATAATCAAGTTTTACAATAGGCTCAAGTTTAACAGCACCTTGTTTGTTAGGAGCAATCAATGACACATCCAATTATTACTGACCTAAATCGTCGTTATACAAGTAAACGTTACGATGCGAGTAAAAAAATTTCACAATCAGATTTAGATATCATTTTAGAAGCTATTCGCTTATCTCCATCGTCAATTAACTCACAACCTTGGAAAATTATTGTGATTAGTTCTGATCAAGCGAAACAGCGCATGCATCAAACATTTGTTAACAAGTTCCAGTTTAATCAGCCGCACATCAAGGCAGCATCTCATACGTTACTATTCGCTTATAACCCTAAATATGCCCGCAGCGATTATGAAAAGGTGATTGATACTGATATAAAAAATGGCCGTACATTAGCTGAAAATAAAGAACAAGCGTTCGGTGCGTTCGCATTTGTTGATTTAAATACGGATGAACATGGTAACAACGCACATTGGACTAAAGCGCAAACTTACATTGCACTGGGTAATACAATGCACACAGTAGCGCGTTTAGGTATTGATTCAACACCAATGGAAGGCGTTGATAAAGACATGATCAGCGAATTATTTGCTGATGAGTTAGACGGTTACGTATGTGAAGTTGCGCTTGCGATTGGTTACCATGAAGAAAGCGAAGATTACAACGCTACCTTACCAAAATCACGTTTAGCAAAAGACCAAGTAATTACGATCTTGTAATCGAATAATCGTCGTAACGTTATCAATAAAAGCGCACTTGTATAATACGTGCGCTTTTTGTAGTTTTGAGCTCGTAATCCTTATAAGCTAAGGAATTTTATAATAAAATTGTTACATCCATTAACAATGAGGTGGTTGGAGGTTTGACCAGACCTAATTTTGTCATATATGGTAGTTATGATAATAAAAAAAACAAAAGGTCACCTTATGAGTCACAACTTCTCACGCCGAAATTTTTTAAAAGCCTCAATGTATGGTCTTGGCGCCGCGACAATTGCGATGTCACTTACTGGTTGTAATAGCGACGACGATAACAAGCTTGCTGAAAACGATTTTGCGATTAATTTTAATCATGGTGTTGCCAGTGGCGACCCACTTAGTGATGCAATAATCCTCTGGACACGCGTTACCCCAAGTGGCGCACCACAAGGGGTTAATTTAACGCTGCAAATCGCTGATGACGAAAATTTTGACATTAACCGAGTGCAACAAAGCGTTGTTGCATTAGCATCAAACGACTACACAGTAAAAATTGACTTTGCAGGCCTTAACGCAGGTAGCAAATACTATTATCGTTTTGTCACCGAAAATGAAGTATCACCAACAGGTCAATTCAAAACCCTACCACAAGGTTCGGTTGATTCAGTTAAATTTGCTGTAATGTCATGTGCAAACTACCCTGCAGGTTATTTTCACGCTTACGCAGAAGCGGCCAAGTTAACAGATATTGACGCAGTATTACACCTTGGCGACTACATTTACGAATACGGTATGGGCGGCTATGCGACAGAAAATGCACAAGAACTTGGCCGTCAACTAGCTGACGATAATGCGGTCGAAATTATCACCCTAGAAGACTACCGTAAACGTTACGCACTTTATCGCAGTGATACATCATTACAACAGCTTCATGCCAATAGCCCATTTATTGCGGTATGGGATGACCATGAAGTTGCCAACGATTCATTTAAAAGCGGTGCGGAAAACCACAACGATGGTGAAGGTGATTTTACGGCACGTAAGCTTGCCGCATTACAAGCCTATTTTGAATGGATGCCAATTCGTCCTTACGTAAAGGGACAAACTGAAAGTTTGTATCGCCAATTTGAATATGGTGATCTGTTATCGCTTTATATGCTAGATACTCGTCATGAAAGTCGCGCAAAACCGTTAGATTATGCAAACTACATTGATCCAGTAACAGGTCAAATTGATAGTAACCGCTTTATCTTAGATTTAATCGAGCCGACGCAAAAGCTAATTGGAACTGACCAATTAATTTGGCTACAAGATGGCATGATTAACTCAAACGCAACATGGCAAGTACTTGGCCAGCAAGTATTAATGAATCGTATGCATATTCCAGCAGAGTTACTCGCTGAACTGGCTAACCCGAGTGCACAAACAGCACAAACACTAACAGAACTTGCGCAAATTAAAGGTCGATTACTTGCAGGCGATCCTACCCTAACAGAAATGGAAAAAGCCCGCGTTACCACTTTGGCGCCATACAATCTTGATGCGTGGGATGGCTACCCAGTAGAACGCGAGTTAATTTTACAAACGGCCAATGAATTTAATAAGAATTTAATTGCGCTTGCAGGTGATACTCACAACGCGTGGGGTGGACAGCTAAAAGATGGGAAAGGTAATGTGTGTGGCTATGAGTTTGCAACAAGCTCTGTAAGCTCGCCAGGACTTGAATACTACCTACAATTACCTGAGCAAATGGCATTACAATTTGCGGAAGCGCTTAAACTGTTAGTAGACGACCTTGAATATGCCAATATCCATCAGCGTGGTTTTATGACAGTAACATTTACCGCTGAAAAAGCGCATAGCGAATGGCATTTACTATCAAGCGTACATCAAAGTGACTATCAAATGAGTTCACAAATGACTGAAGTACTCGCTAAATAGTTAGTGATTAAGTTCATTTATAAACTCATCATTTAATGTTGTTAGGCGATTAAGTTGTTGTAACAATGCAGCTTTATCGCCTTTTTCAACGTTGCAACACAATAGATTGTGTAACTCCAACTGTAACCCTTCAAAGCGTGAGATAAGGGATGACAGTTCGTCATTTTGCTCAACATTCACAGTATCAACATGATTGTTATAACCTAATAACATGGTTAATTCTTCACGGCTTAATTGCATATTCACCTTAGTTTTCCTAAAACGCTTTATATTTACACACTTTCAAAAGAAAAATTAGCAGGTTAAAAGTTAACCTTAAATGAACTTACTTATTGCAATTGCGATTTAGGTGTAAAAGGCGTAATTAGCGAGGCTATTTGCGATTTTGAAATTACCGGAAAATCTTCCCGTGTTTGATAACGGCGGTAAAGCGACGAAAAAATACCTGAGCGAGATAATCTATCGAGCGATTGCAAAAACTGTTTGGCTTGCTGCTTACTTGCATATTGCTCGTTTTCACGACAGCACATTTGATACTGCTTGATTAGTGACACTAAGTCAGGTTTATCTTGCGCTTTCAACTGAGATTCAGCTTCAATAAA
The DNA here is from genome assembly GCF_021654175.1 of Pseudoalteromonas sp. MMG024. Lineage (NCBI taxonomy): Bacteria > Pseudomonadati > Pseudomonadota > Gammaproteobacteria > Alteromonadales > Pseudoalteromonadaceae > Pseudoalteromonas > Pseudoalteromonas sp. MMG024. The sequence continues at coordinate 2,378 of NZ_JAKFZO010000006.1, read as the reverse complement.
AAACGCAACACCGGTCCAATAAACTCGCTGATACGCATTACGTTGCCACATGTTTTCACTTACGCTATTTAATTGGCCTTTATTTTGTTTAGTATTAAGTTTACCGCGCTGTAATCCCGCACTGATGCGATGGATAAATTCATCACGACTGATCAGTTGATTGTGCAACATAACGCGATTTTGTAAGTAAGTCGCCAATCCCTCGGCAAGCCAAAAGTCTTTATAATCAAATAGCGGATGATAAAGATGAGAGAGTTCATGATACAAGGTCCAATCACGTTTTAAGCTTGTAAGCGACGCATAACGATAAAAGTGAAGCTCAATGGTATCAAAAACGCCTCTATGAATACGCGCCCAAGGTACGGGTTCGGTGGCAAAATAACGGGGATTTAAATCAAAATAGTAATGCGCTTGCCTCGGTAAACCCAACACACGCTTATTGGCATTAATGCCAAAGTTTAACCACGTTTTTACCTTTGCTTGGTGAGACACAGAGAGTGATGACAAATTTTTATACGTCACCTCTGTATCTGAGTTATGGAGCGTGACAGTTTCTGCGCTGTGTGCACTAAAGGCAAAAATGCATAAAACCGCTTTGTATAAGTTTATAGTTCGCGCAAATTTACTGTTTTCTGCTCTCATCGACATTAATCTTGGCCTGAATAAAGTCAGCGTGGGTAACATACATTAGACCGGCGATTTTACGAATAACGTGATCTTCTTACCCATCAACTTGACCATCAGCAAATGCCACTTGCCAAAGCAATTCAATAATCTCAATGCGTTCAATATCGCTAGTATGTTCGTTCACTACGTTAACAAACGAATATAGATCAATGGCTTGTTCAACCAATTGCTTTGCTTTTGTTAATAAGCGGCTTGAAGCATCCAGTTCTAACTCACAGTAGTGAATCAATGTATTTTGAATATTTTTTAACTCTTCAGTGAGCACTTTGCCATCTGCACGCATCACCTCTACAAGTAAAGCCGCCAAGCCCGTTTCAAAGTCAATTGCAGCGCGCTCTACCGAGGTGTCGTTAAATTTAGATAGTAAAGATTTTAAATGGGCTATCACTGTACATACTCCTAAACCAGTTTTATAAAGCGATATTACAAACACTAAAAGACATTATGTGTTTTGACACTTAATATTGGAAAAAGTTATCCCATAAATTATCTAATTGCTTTTTGGCATTTTTGAGAGACAATGCGGTATACCCGTCTTTTTGTTTTGAAACGAGTTTAAAACGCTCTAACTTAGCTAACGCATCGCTAATTTCAAAATCTAAGGTACATTGGTAATTGCGTTCAAACCAGCTTTCAATTGCGTTGTCTAATTCATCTGCGCTTTGCGGTTTGCCAGCGTTAAGTAAAAAGCTATATGCGATAATCGCTTCTTTACAGTCTTCTTCTTCTGCCGCGTCGACTAGTGTATGAAACACACCTGCATTGTTGTCTAAGTTTTTAAAATAAAGGTTATCTGATAACGCTTTCATAAACTTAATTTTTCGATTTTTAAATTTAGTCCATTCTTTAAAAATAAAGCTGCCAAATACTCCTAAACCAAGTCCAAGACTGATTAAATGTTGCTGACTAAACTCCACGCCTTCACTTCGTAATCCTAACCAATACGATAACAGCGCAACCAGCAAAATAATCGATGCGCCCAATTTGGTTACCAAGACAACGGCGCCTCCAACAGCGGCTGATGCGCTTATAATCACTTTATCTATTGGCCTCATGCGTACTTCGCTATTAGGAAACAACATTTCTAAATCAGCCTTTGGCACGTTTTGAAACAGCTTAATAATGGTTGAACCGGGCTCAAAGCCTAACGGCGTTTTTTTAGCGTGTTGAAAGTACGCCTCGTCTTTAAAACGGATAAACACCGCTACTCGCTCATAATTGGTAAAGCGAATAGCTTGTTTCTTAAGCCCAAACCAAGTGCGTAATGTTTCGTCTTTTTGAGAGGCGCCGCGGCGGTAAAACACCACTTCAGCAAAATCATCAAACGCTACCTCAAGCCTTACTTTAAAAAGTGATTCTTCGCTTAACGCGTCTTTTAAATCTTGGTCGGTGATCCGCTTAAAATTAGCCGCGTTTAGAATATCGCTAAAGGCCTGCGCAAAACGTTTTTGGCACGTGTGTTTATCGTTTTCAGATAACGGCGCTAAAGAACGCGTATCTGCGTTCGGGTCAAACGGCGCATAATTATCTTTCAATAATTCCAAACATTTATGGTATTCAAAATGAATAATGCTAGAAAAGAGTTCTGTAAACTCGTTAAATGATGCGTGTTTATCATTTGGTAGCAGTGTTTGACACATGCTCACAACATCAGACTTACGAAACGGTATATAACGCTCTAATGACATGGT
>NZ_JAKFZO010000059.1:0-509 GCF_021654175.1 Pseudoalteromonas sp. MMG024 | reverse complement strand
ATTTGGATAAGTCTTGCCTGCCATGTATCCCCTAAGTACGACGCTGATTTTTTTGCCTGAGGCGACACGGGCATGGTAATTAAATGGTCATATTCACTATACGACTCAATAACGTCATAGCGCATTTTGCTTTTTATAGGCGTGAGCCAATGATGGTTAGTTCCTACACCTTGCCAACTCGTAAAAAGCTCGGCAGAGAAAAACCCCCTATCAAATAAAGTAAGTGAGTTCTCTGGTGCGGAGCCAACAAGTTGTTGAGCATAATGGAGCTCACTATTCGTTACTGGCCCAAACGCCGCATCTGAAATTAAATGAGTCCGAGTCGACATTAAGGTAACGGCTAATACAGAAGGGAAGTTAGCCGTTGATTGCGCATACCCGAAGTGACTGTTACTAGGGGTATCTTGAGTTTTAAATTGTGTCCCATCCACACTTAATAACTTTAAACCACAAACTTCATCAAACGGTTGTGATTGCTCCCAACGTGCCGCCGTATGTTTAAACAAGTG
>NZ_JAKFZO010000058.1:0-527 GCF_021654175.1 Pseudoalteromonas sp. MMG024 | reverse complement strand
CTCCTACATCCCCCATGCTTGCTCGCATACCAAACTGCTTTAACAGATTGCGGTATCGCTTACTCGTATATTGAGAACCCCTGTCAGAATGGAACACCAAACCCTTGGCTGGTTTTCTCACGTTATAAGCTTTAATCATGACTTTCATCACTAAATCAGTCGTCATACGTTTATCAATATGCCAGCCAACAATTCGACGAGAATATAAATCCATGACAACAGCAAGGTACATCCAGCCTTGACCTGTTTTCAGATACGTCACATCGCCAGCCCAAACCTGATTGGGGGGTACTGGATTAAAGTTCTGGTTCAACAAATTATTTGCTACTGCATCAGAGTGCTTACGCTTGGTTGTCACTTTATAAGCCACTCGTTGTTTAACCACTAAATTGAGCTTCGCCATTAACTTTCTGGTTCGATAGCGCGTTATTTTAAAACCTTCTTTGCGTAAGTTCTTACATAACTCACGATAGCCTAAACTTTTTCTGCTGCGTTTAAACAGTGCTTTAGCTCTGCGATAAAGGTGT
>NZ_JAKFZO010000057.1:0-612 GCF_021654175.1 Pseudoalteromonas sp. MMG024 | reverse complement strand
GGCGGTAAAAGGCATATTGGCGCAATTACTAAATGCGGCAATGGTCGAGCAAGGCGATTGTTAGTCGAAGGTGCGCATAGTTATCGTCATACTGCCAACATCTCAACTGAACTACAAAAGCGACAAGAGGGCTTACCAAAACAGATTGTTGATATCGCTTGGAAAGCACAATTAAGGCTCTGCAAGCGCTATAAAAAGCTCATTAATAAAGGCAAGCATTACAACCTTGTGGTCACAGCGATTGCGCGAGAAATGATTACCTATATCTGGGCTATCGCAAAAGAAGTGGTACTCGTCCCCGTTAATCCAAAATTACGAATAGCGCGAGTACCCGCTTAATATGAACGAATTAGAGTTAATGCATTGGGTCAAGCATCGGGTGTGGCACAACCACCGACGGCGTTGCCTACATGGATGTAGGTAAGGGGCGTGAGCAGGAGCGGAAGCTTTAGGATGGCAATGTTGCTACCGCAACATTGAACCACGAACATAGACTGAAGACAGGTGCCACGACGAACTAAGTAAGGTCTGCTCTGTTACTAGCAATAGTAATAACCAACGAATATCAGCATGAAAACCGACGACATTACTTGCTTCATCCTATGTGTTAAC
>NZ_JAKFZO010000056.1:0-678 GCF_021654175.1 Pseudoalteromonas sp. MMG024 | reverse complement strand
CAGGACTATCCTAAGAATTTAACGCCTTAATAAACGGCGTAAAATAGCAGGCTAAACTAAGCGAAGAATGAGCGCAAGCCTGCTGTTTTGCGTCCACTGTTTAATTAATTTGTTAGGGTTACAAAACATCTTTTTTGATTGAGTGTGCTTCAAGTTCCTTTGCTATTAAATTTCGATCCATATCGTCAGGTAATAAGAATGTGATTTCACTATCATCAGTAAACTTAAAAACGATGCCGTTAAATATAAACCTGTACGAAGAGATCAGCTCCCAAGGTATCGAAGTTATATTATCTGCTTTGATTCTGACAAGGCCTTTGGGACCGGAATCAATTTTAACTGGTGACAGCCACGTGACCGTATACAAAACCCAAGCTAAAGTGAAACCTAGCACAGGAGCAATCCAAATTGTTTTAGCTAGATGACTGATAATGTCATCTTTAGTCAACAGGCTTACAACTGCCAAAAAAACGAAAAACAACGTCCATAGTAAGCAGCTTGTTAACACCCCCTTTGAAATGAGGCTATATTTCTCTTGGTTTTGGATTGATTTAATCCAAGGTTCAGTCCACTTCATTGCCTGATTGTAACCCTAACGCCACATTAAGCGGCTATTTGTAGTTGGCTAAAATAGTGAGGCACGAACAAAAGCCAACTGTAAATTGTCCGTTTGAATGC
>NZ_JAKFZO010000055.1:0-724 GCF_021654175.1 Pseudoalteromonas sp. MMG024 | reverse complement strand
GCATACGAAAAATACAAGGTGGGCGTCATCAAGTAAGGACTGTTTTATACATGGCCATGATGTCAGCAATACAATCTAATCCTGTGTTTAAGGAGCAATATCAAAAACTAGTGGCTGCTGGCAAACCGAAAAAAGTAGCTTTAATCGCATGCGTTAGAAAGATGATTGTCATCTTAAATTCGATGCTCAGAGACGGGGTAATGTGGGAAGCGCCAAAAGCTTAAATTTAGCTATTGACGCCATAGTCTCTTGTTATGTGCCTGATTTACCAAGTCTATATTGCTCTATACTACCAGCAATAAAACAAATACCAACATAAAACCAAACGGTGCTTGCTACAATTTGCCAAATATCTAAACCTGAAGACGTTACAAATGTTGGAATAGCAATTAAACCACGTAAAGTACAAAGTATTGCAATGGTAATTAAAGCCGATTTGAGTAGAGGGACTTTGCGAATTAAACCAACCGCTGAAAAAGCAAAGACAGTACAAGCAAACATTAAACTTGCAACGATTATGGTGCCAATTGGAGCAAGTAAAGTACCTTGAACCGCAGAGTCTATGATTTGTTGAGGTGCACGAGCAAACGCAAACCAACTAGGGCCGCCAAAAATACAAAGAAGGTGCCAAATAGCAGAAGCTGAAGCAATGACTCCAGCACTAATTAACAACTTTGATTTAACACTATAACTCAATGCGAACTCCATTATAGCACTGGCACAT
>NZ_JAKFZO010000054.1:0-772 GCF_021654175.1 Pseudoalteromonas sp. MMG024 | reverse complement strand
TATAGCTAGTTAACCACAATGCTCGATAAATATATACCGAAATTTAGCCCAATCCTGAGAAGAGCAAATACGATATTTTAAGCGCTCATAGGCTTTAACGTAATCAGGTTCATCTTTGATTATGGATATGAGTTTATTGCCATACTTTTTAGCATCATCCTTGTTATCAAGGATGTAACTTAGCTCTAAAAGTGAATTATATATATTGGATAATTGGCTTAAATCCATATCATTTTCGTGTTCTAAAATAGCAAGATAAGCAGCATTGGAACTAATAAAGTCTTTCTTTGTAATGAGCAGAAATGCCTGATACATAGACTCGTCTATTTCATTCTTACTTGCAGAATGCACGAGTGAGGAAGTGATTAATAAAAATGATATTAAATAAAGTTGAAGCTTACTCAAAACTATCCCTAGCTATATAACGCCTTTGTAACGGGCAGCTTTGCTGCGAAGCAGCGCTTAAAGCTGTCCAGCCCGAAGGGCGATCGTTGACAAACTTGTTATGTGTTTGCACTACGAGCCCCCACAATAGCAAACCAAAATAGTGCTACACCTGCTAACACCACACCGATTGCAGTGTGATTTGGCTCAATACTGCGTACGTAAATTAGTGGTGCGCCTGCCATAGTTATCGAAACAAGTAAGTAGGCAATTTGTGTCCACCTATTTGTGCCAGTGATTCTCTTACGCCAAGCATTCAGGAGTAATGTACCTACTGGTATTAAAACGATCATTAAAACCTCAAATATTCCGATATTCATTTATGACA
>NZ_JAKFZO010000053.1:0-907 GCF_021654175.1 Pseudoalteromonas sp. MMG024 | reverse complement strand
CTTGTATGGATAATACACCCATCTTAATTATTCTTTTTATACCGATTTAGGGTAAGGTGAGGCCCAGGCTTTAGCTGCAACTAAAGCCTTCTTTTACAGTAGTTCGATTGATTGCAGGCTCCTCTGTCGAGAGACCGATAACAAGAAAGAACGCTGTAAAAGACTCCAAGCACCACACTCGAATAGTCTACTGGGCCTCGAGCCCGCATTATGCAAGCAAGAGTTAGCTTATATGAATACTAAAACAAATCAAAGCATTAACATCGGTGTCGATACCGGTAAATTTCAACTCGATATTTATATTCGACCTTTAGATATTTATTTCACTGTTTCTAACGATGACAAAGGAATAAAAGAAGCCTTAAACGAGATTAAAAAGCACAAACCCGAACGTATTATTATCGAAGCCACGGGTAGATTAGAAATGCCATTCATTATGGCCTGCGCTAAAGCAGGTTTACCTTTTGTCATTGCCAATCCAGTTCATGTAAAACGCTTTGCTGGCGCTATTGGTCAACGTGCTAAAACGGACAAGCTCGATGCTAAACTTATTGCGCATTATGGTGAGGCTATTAAACCATCGTTATCTCAGTTAAAGCCTGAAAATATGCAACTTATGAGTGATTTAGTTGCACGTAGAAACCAATTACTCGTGATGCAAACGATGGAGAAAAACCGTCTGCAAATCTTGCCTAAAGAATTAGCAATGACAATCAAACCAATCCTGACTGCATTTAAAAATCAAATACTCAAAATTGAAAATAAAATCCTTAAATTGATTGAGGCATGTCCTGAATATCAAGCAAAAAATCACCTTCTTCAAAGCATGAAAGGCATTGGCAAAATAGCTGCTGCATCCATTATTAGTAACCTGCCTGAACTCGGCTATATGACCAACAAACAAGCT
>NZ_JAKFZO010000052.1:0-916 GCF_021654175.1 Pseudoalteromonas sp. MMG024 | reverse complement strand
AACTCAAGTTTATGTGAGATAAATTCAGGCCCGTTGTCCTGCCTAAGCCGTTTAGGGTAGCCTCTGTACTCGGCCACACGGTCTAATACACGTATTATTCGTTCAGCAGGTAAACTTGAATCTACCTCAATGGCTAACGATTCTCGATTGTAATCATCAATCACATTAAAGGTTCTAAACGATTTACCTGAGTATAAACTGTCACTCATAAAGTCCATCGACCAACAATCGTTCGCTTGAGCAGGTACAGACAACGGTTCTGGCTCTCGACTTGGCAATCGCTTTTTACCTTTACGCCGTAGATTAAGTTTTAAGCCACAATAAATGCGATAAACACGTTTGTGATTCCAACCATAACCCATGAACCTTAATCGTTTAAATATCTTACGAAAACCGTATCGTGTGTGTTTTTGAGCCAGCTCAGAAACGGCTTTAATAATTTCACCATCGTCAACGAGTTTGGGTTGATAATAGTAAGTACAACGACTGATATTTAAGGCATTACAAGCCAGAACAACGCCTAAACCATGTTGAATTACCGCATACTGCGCTAACTCCTTGCGCTCCACTGGCTTTACAGCTTTTTTTCGATAATGTCTTTCAGAGCCACGTTTTGCAGGCTAACATCAGCAAACATCTTTTTAAGCTTGGCATTTTCTTCTTCAAGCTCTTTCATACGTTTAAGTTCAGATTGCTCCATGCCGCCGTATTTGGCTTTCCACTTGTAATAGGTGCTTTGCCCGACATTATGCTTTCGACACAAATCTGGAACTGTCATTACGCCTGACTCACCTTCTTTTAAAATGGTAAATATCTGGGTTTCACTAAATCTCGATTTTTTCATGTGGTTCTCCATCTAAAGTTACTTTAATGGAAAACTCTACTTTTAACATTCTGATTTTATGGGAGGGTTACA
>NZ_JAKFZO010000051.1:0-960 GCF_021654175.1 Pseudoalteromonas sp. MMG024 | reverse complement strand
GTCGGTGCTCAAACGACCGCCCTGTGACTTTATCTTCGCCACACAAAAAGGCACGCCTTACGCAACGCGAAATACAATGATAGAAAGGAGTATCAACCAGACTGATTTATTGTTTTCTTGGAACCGCCATGACTTCTCATCCTTAAGAAGTGGTACTTACCCTAAACATAGAAAAACACCCAAACTAAATCAAATCAGAGTGGGTGTCTTTGTTATTTTGTTCTCGACTCATTAATATAGACAACGTTCATTTACAGCGCGAAGCCCTAGTGTGAGCCAGTACTTTTAAGCTCTTTTCTTTACTCTTTTCATGTTTATTGATGCATGCAGTGCGTCTTGAAGAGTCATTATGGTAATTAATGCGACACCTTTTAGAACGGACCCGAAAATTATGATTTATATTGTCTTCGGTAGCATCATCCCAGCCAGGCTGAGGCTCTGGTTCACATTGAGATTTACTCTTACTATTGGGAAGGGCTGCGTAACGATTTGTTGATTCAGTTGCTTTAGGCGCTTTTGCAACCTTTAATTCTTCTTTTTTAGCATTACCGTCACACTCAATATCCGAAAATACTACTTTTCCGTTTTTATCAGTGCATTTGTAAAAAGTAGCAGCAAGAAGCGGCGTAGATAACAGTCCTATCACAGCATAAAAAACGATAGATTGAAGCTTCATTATTAATTCCTTTTAATATTAATTATCCTTTACTACGCCGATAGGGTAATGAATAGCGTGCCACAAGCCAAGCTTAATTTTACTTCATTTTCAAATCACTATGGGTTATTGGTTCACCTCCGTTTTACTCGCACTTGCTAATAGCTAAAAATTAGAGTGGGTGTCTTTGTTATCTGTTTCATCAGCGCTAGCGAATGACATTTATTTAGGCGCAGCTTATAACAACCAAAAACTTTCCCCAAATGAGGCTGATGCCGGTTCCTTCAGCGTTAAAACTGTTGACT
>NZ_JAKFZO010000050.1:0-1007 GCF_021654175.1 Pseudoalteromonas sp. MMG024 | reverse complement strand
TCACTACCTTATGTTGAACCGAAAATATTTATCTAACCTATTCTTGGGCTATCCATTTTGATTTCTTTCGTTTTGCAGACTTTATTGCATTAAAGTCGATTTTGGCGCACGCCGAATAGCAAAAGTGTACCACTTTTGCTTATTTACAACTCATTCTTAAAATTACGCGAGTAAGGCTGTTGCATTAGCAATATTTGGTCGTCGTTTCTTTTTGAGATGTTCACAATACTCAATCATATTGTCTGGTTTTCCAACGGCACCATGAAATGATTTGGTAAATTGTGTAGTGAGCTTAAGCCAATTTTCAGGTGATATGCCTAAGCGAGTTAAAATTGGAAGTTCGTTCGCTGAAATAGCGCCGCGCTTATCCTTGCGAATAATACGTCCTGTTAACTCAACGAGTTCAATATAGCTTTTGAGTTCGAACGGTAAGCCTTTTGGCATATGCTTGCATGGATTACCTACAAACTTAAGCAGTGCTTTGGGCTGAGTTCTTTTAAGTGCCGCGTTAATGCGTTGTTGAATACTAGTGTAATCTGATTTTTCTGGAGTGTTTGCTATTTTTGCTCTTATTGGGTTTAAGTCAACATACGCCATACAGGCTGCAAGTGCCGCTTCATCAAGGAGTGCTTGAGATTTAAACCGCCCTTCCCAAAAGCGGCCTGTGCAGTTGTCTTCAAAGTTCGCCTTACGCGCAATGTCTTCATTCAGTACACGCATAAACCAACTGATGTCTTTTAAACGATTTCGAAACACTTTGGTCATTTCCGCTAACGTGTTTTCTTCAGCTGGATTTAGGGGCTTACCGGATAGGTATGTTTGTGTGAGTAAATTGCCTTTAAACAACTTGTGCCAACGAATAATAACGGCCTTTTGTTTTAATCGTTTTGCTTTCTTCTCATCCACACATAAGACAAGATGAGTATGATTGCTCATTACTGCATAAGCGCACACATCTATACAAAATACCTTGCTCAACTCAAGTAGTTTATCTTCAACCCAAGCTC